>NZ_JBJYIN010000078.1:0-222 GCF_046237015.1 Pectobacterium hainanensis | reverse complement strand
GATCCCGTACCAACCCTTCAGTCTTTCGTTCATTTGCCATACTGATAATCCGGTGCGGCACCAATTAGAATCAGCTGCAATCCTCTCTCTATAGAGCTAAATTAAGTATTGCTATCGAATCAATGACACGTAAGATCCATATTCCATGTACAAAAATCACTAGAACACACCGGATTATCAGTGTGATATGTAAAACGCGTCTTCTAGATAGACAGTCTGGTT
>NZ_JBJYIN010000077.1:0-222 GCF_046237015.1 Pectobacterium hainanensis | reverse complement strand
AACCAGACTGTCTATCTAGAAGACGCGTTTTACATATCACACTGATAATCCGGTGCGGCACCAATTAGAATCAGCTGCAATCCTCTCTCTATAGAGCTAAATTAAGTATTGCTATCGAATCAATGACACGTAAGATCCATATTCCATGTACAAAAATCACTAGAACACACCGGATTATCAGTATGGCAAATGAACGAAAGACTGAAGGGTTGGTACGGGATC
>NZ_JBJYIN010000076.1:0-222 GCF_046237015.1 Pectobacterium hainanensis | reverse complement strand
CATCCTGTTGCGGTCCAAGATCGGCACCGAACTCACCGATGCCGAGGTCGGCGCGCTGTGCCAGGTGATCGAGTCGGTCGGTGCGCTGACGGCGGTTGAACGGCGCATCGACATGCTCACCACGCGGTCGCTCGAGACGCTCGGCGCCGCACCTATCGACGAACAGGCGAAGGCGGGCCTGTCGAAGCTCGCCAGGTTGGCCGCCAACCGATCCGCCTGAGC
>NZ_JBJYIN010000075.1:0-223 GCF_046237015.1 Pectobacterium hainanensis | reverse complement strand
CTGCGTGCTCATCGGTGGGCTCAACCAGAAGACGGCGGCGAGGACCCTCTTTGGCGCGACCAGCGAGACCAATGCGCCGGATGGCATCGCGGTCATCTCGTCCATCGTCGGGCGCGTCGACTCGGACAAGGCCGCACAGGAGCTCGGCGACATTGTCCGCACTTTTAAGCGTGGTCTCGCCGGCTCCAGCGTCGCCTCCTCTTCCGGCGTCGACGCCTCGTTC
>NZ_JBJYIN010000074.1:0-223 GCF_046237015.1 Pectobacterium hainanensis | reverse complement strand
CTGCACGCCCATCAGACGGGTCTGCCCCGCCACGAGCATGTCCTCGTCCCCGGGCACCAGCACCTGCTCGGCCAGTTCCACCGACTGCGCCAGCAGCGTCTCCATTTCCGAGCGGGCACTGCGCAACTCGCGCACCAGCGTCGCGCGGATGTCGGCCACGGCACGTCCGGCGAAATGGGTGTTGAGGTAATTGGCCACCCGCTCCAGTTCCCCGGCGTCATAC
>NZ_JBJYIN010000073.1:0-229 GCF_046237015.1 Pectobacterium hainanensis | reverse complement strand
CATTCAGGTCGATTACCGGTTCACGCACTGGAGCACCGGAGGTCCCATTGGCTGATGTCAATGATGTGCTTGCGGCCAATCGCGCCGCCGTCCTCGACCTTGTCGCGGCTGCGGAGAGATCAGCGGCGACTTGGACTACGCCGCGCGCGCCGGGGAAATGGTCGCCGAGCCAGGTCGTGGAACATGTGGCGGGTGGCTTGGAAGAAGCGGCGAACGTCGTTTCTGGGGC
>NZ_JBJYIN010000072.1:0-230 GCF_046237015.1 Pectobacterium hainanensis | reverse complement strand
AAAGCCTACAGGTCCACATACATAAACATCAGCGTTATCAGCTACTCTTTCTGCTAATAATTCTTTTGTAATTTGCTTGTCTTCATCAGAATATAGAGCCGTATACGATGCATTAGGTAACGCATTTACTTTTCCTTGAATATCATCGCTAAACGCTACAACTTTTTCATTGCGTGCGCACTGAATAAAGTTAACTTTATTCGTTGCATCTTCTTTTAGAGATTGTAGCA
>NZ_JBJYIN010000009.1:0-197802 GCF_046237015.1 Pectobacterium hainanensis | reverse complement strand
GGAGGTCTCCGGTACGATCCCGGCGCAGAGCATTGCGCAGGGCGGCAGTTTGAATATCACCGTACCCGCGGGCACCTTTACCGATCCGGATGGCGATACCCTGACGCTCAGCGCCTCGCGGTCGGACGGCACCGCGCTGCCGAGCTGGCTGACTTTTAACGCCACCACTGGCACCTTCTCCGGTACCCCAGCCAATGGCGATGTGGGTAGCCTGACCATCCGCGTCACCGCCAGCGATGGTGATGCCTCTGTCAGTACCACCTTTGAGCTGACCGTTACCAACGTTAACGATGCGCCGGAGGTCTCCGGTACGATCCCGGCGCAGAGCATTGCGCAGGGCGGCAGTTTGAATGTTACCGTACCAGCCGGCACCTTTACCGATCCGGATGGCGATACCCTGACGCTCAGCGCCTCGCAGGCAGACGGCACCGCGCTGCCGGGCTGGCTGTTGTTTAACCCGGCCACCGGCACCTTCTCCGGCACCCCTGCCAGTGGTGATGTGGGTAGCCTGACCATCAAGGTCACCGCCACCGATAGCAACACTGCCTCGGTCAGCACCACCTTTGAGCTGACCGTTACCAACGTCAACGATGCACCGGAGGTCTCCGGTACGATCCCGGCGCAGAGTATTGCGCAGGGCGGTAGTTTGAACGTCACCATACCCGCCGGCACCTTTACCGATCCGGATGGCGATACCCTGATGCTGAGCGCCTCGCAGGCCGACGGCACCGCGCTGCCGGGCTGGCTGTTGTTTAACCCGGCCACCGGCACCTTCTCCGGCACCCCTGCCAGTGGTGATGTGGGTAGCCTGACCATCAAGGTCACCGCCACCGATAGCAACACTGCCTCGGTCAGCACCACCTTTGAGCTGACCGTTACCAACGTCAACGATGCACCGGAGGTCTCCGGTACGATCCCGGCGCAGAGTATTGCGCAGGGCGGCAGTTTGAATATCACCGTACCCGCTGGCACTTTTACCGATCCGGATGGCGATACCCTGATGCTGAGCGCCTCGCAGGCAGACGGCACCGCGCTACCGGACTGGCTGTCATTTAACCCGGCTACCGGCACCTTCTTCGGTACCCCTGCCAATGGCGATGTGGGTAACCTGACCATCAAGGTCACCGCCACCGACAGCGGTAATGCCTCGGTCAGTACCACCTTCGAACTGACCGTTACCAACGTCAACGATGCTCCCGTGGTTGACACGCCTATCCCGCCACAAAGCGTGGCACAGGGTGGTGGCTTCAACTTTACCGTACCTGACGGCACTTTTAACGATCCCGATGTCGGCGACACCCTGACGCTACGCGCCACCCTCGCCAACGGCTCACCGCTGCCAAGCTGGCTGCATTTCGATCCTGCTATCGGCACCTTCTCCGGCACACCGGGTAATGCGGATGTCGGTATCTTGGTGATCAGGGTAACAGCCACCGACGACAGTAACGCCTCGGTTAGCACCAGCTTTGGCCTGACGATCACCAACGTTAACGATGCTCCCGTGGTTGACACGCCTATCCCGCCACAAAGCGTGGCACAGGGTGGTGGCTTCAACTTTACCGTACCTGACGGCACTTTTAACGATCCCGATGTCGGCGACACCCTGACGCTACGCGCCACCCTCGCCAACGGCTCACCGCTGCCGAGTTGGCTGCATTTCGATCCTGCTATCGGCACCTTCTCCGGTACACCGGGCAATGCGGATGTCGGTATCTTGGTGATCAGGGTAACAGCCACCGACGGCAGTAATACGTCCATCAGTACCAGCTTTGGCCTGACGATCACCAACGTTAACGATGCACCCGTGGTTGCCACGCCAATCCCTGCGCAAAGCGTGGCACAGGGTGGTGGCTTCAACTTTACCGTACCTGACGGCACTTTTAACGATCCCGATGTCGGCGACACCCTGACGCTACGCGCCACCCTCGCCAACGGCTCACCGCTGCCGAGTTGGCTGCATTTCGATCCTGCTATCGGCACCTTCTCCGGTACGCCGGGCAATGCGGATGTCGGCAACTTGGTAATCCGGGTAACGGCCACCGATGGCAGTAATACGTCCATCAGTACCAGCTTTGGCTTGACCGTGACGAGCAGTATGGTAAGCAGCGATCCTCAGTTCAAAGCCAACGACGGTATTGGCCGGACGCCGTCAGCCAGCGATACACCCCAACTGTTTACGCAGGATGCCCCGATAGCACTGCCGGCATTGGATGGTCTGATTGCCAATCCGTCTCTCGGCAGTTTCACCGTGGGTAATGACGGCGCACCGAAGTCAGTGATGTCTGCCATTTTTGCTACTGGACGCCAGAACACCGAGGGGGGCTCCCTCCCAACTAGCCAAGTGGCGGACACTTTCGGACGTGGGGTCGCCAGCGGCATTGGTATGAACTTCGACAGCACACTAGGTTCCTTCCCCAGCTTCAGCAAAGATCCCGCTTTAGGTGGCACCTCATCGCTGGCTAGCGCGTTCTCGGGGATCTATTTGCCTTCATTGACACCAATGGAGGTCTTCTCCGGCGGCAGTTGGAAGGACATTCCGCTCGATAAGGTGAATAGTGCGATGAATAGCATGGATGACGGCACGGGGCGCTCGGTGGCATTTACGCCCTCACTGCATCAGCAATTACAACAGATAGGTGATTCGAAACTGCAACGTCTTGCAGCCATTGAGCAAGCATTGCAGGAAAGTGATCAGCAGCAGGGATAACCCTGCACGACAACACAGCAACTTGCGATACGCAAGACGATCGCAAGAACAACCAGAACCATCACAAGAATAACATTGGTAACAATGATAATGACGAGGAGCGGAATAGTGTTACAGGGTCGCAAACTATTTAGCCTTAGCGCCATCGTGCTAGCCGCCAGCGGCTGTGCCGTGACCACCCAACCGATCAGCAAGGTCGAAAGCGGGCAACGCAGCCAGCAGGACCGAGTCGCCATGTTCAGCCAGCAGGAGCCCGTCACGGCACCGATCACGCTGTATGATGCCATGGCACGAGCGCTGAAATATAACCTCGAATCACGCTTAAAAGTGATGGAATATGCGCTAAGTCAGCAGCAGGTGGAGCTGGCACGCTATGATATGTTGCCCAAACTGGCGGCATCAGCAGGCTACGTAGGACGTAATAATATAAGTGCCTCCAGTAGCCGCAGCGTGGAAACAGGACGTACCTCTCTGGAACCGTCTACCTCACAGGATCGCGACCGCGATGTCGCCGATCTGACCATGGTGTGGAACGTGCTCGACTTTGGCGTCAGCTACGTGACCGCCCAGCAAAAATCGGATCAACGTTGGATTGCCGAGGAGCGTAAACGCAAGGTCGTGCACACCATCCTGCAAGATGTGCGTTCTGCCTACTGGCGCGCCGTGGCCGCTGAGCGTCTCTTAGGGAAAATCGATAGTCTGATCGTCCGTGTCAACGCTGCACGTGAAGCAAGCGAGCACATGTCGTCACAGCAGATTGGCGATCCCATTGAAGCGCTGAGCTATCAACGTGCGCTGATCGACGCCACTCGCCAATTGGAAGAGCAGCGTCGCGCACTGTCGTTGGCCAAGACTGAGCTGGCGACCTTGATGAATCTGCCATTGGAGACGTCCTACAAGCTCGCGTTGCCACAAAGCAGTGACGAAACCGTACCGCAGTTGAATGTCGATGTGAAAGTGCTGGAAGAAGCGGCGCTGGTCAGTCGTCCAGAACTGCGCGAACAGGATTATCAGGTACGAATTCACGCAGCCGAAACCCGCAAGACGTTGCTGCGTATGCTGCCCGGCGTGGAAATCAGCGCAGGCGGTCACTATGACAGCAACTCTTTTCTGGTCAACAACAGTTGGGCTGACGTTGGCGTGAAAGCCACCTGGAACTTGTTCAATCTGCTATCCGGCCCCGCCGCGCGTAAAGCCGCTCAGGCTAACGAATCTGTATCGGAAGTGCAGCGCCAGGCGATGTCGTTGGCGATTATGGCGCAATTATATATCGCCCGGGCCAACTTCAATGAGGCACAGCGACAATATAAGACCAGTTCAGAATTGCGCAATCTTGACGCTAAAATCGTCGAACAACTGAGAAATCGCTATAAGGCTAACAGCATCGGTGAACTACAGTTGATTCAAGGTGAACTGAACGCCCTCAACGCCAGCTTGCGTCAGGATCTGGCTTATGCAGAACTACGCAATACCTATGGTCAGATATTCTCAACGATCGGACTAGATTTACTACCCAAAACCCTCCCGTCCAACAGCCTTGCAGATATCAGCCAGGCACTGCGTCAATCTGACGACAACTGGCAACAGGGTAAAATCAGTACATTACAATCGTTCTGATAGGCGAGAGGAAATCGCACGTTACCCTATCGGAGAATGTCACCTTTAGACCACACACAGAGGGCAGCTACGCTTGCCCTCTCAGACGATCTTGTCAACAGTCTGAGGCGGCCAATGGCCGCCAGTTTCAAACAATCGCCTTCACCATCTCCATGAGTTTGATGACATCTTCTGGCCGGGTATTCCCGGTTTGTGGATCGATAATAGAACTATAAACATGCGGCATCACTCGTGGCACACCGGCTTCCAGACAGGTTTGCAGGATGATGCCAAAATTATCCAAATCGATACCACCAGTCGGCTCAATCAGTGTCATACCATGCTGTGCCGCAGACGTTGCCAGCACGCGCAATTCTGCCAGTGATTTTTCTCCCCCCATTGGGAAAAATTTTGCCGCATGCGCTCCCATATCCAGCATCATACGTACCGCCGCATCACAAGAGACGCGAGCAGGCGTTCCCTGACTGCTGCTAACGCCGGTAGAGATGAGAACTTCTCCAGGCGTCCCCGTCGGACTGACCAGCGCGTTAATATGGGTCAATTCGCCGCCTGTCGCCGCCAGCGCACCAGCGGCAAAACCGCTGCCCGTAAAGGTCTGATTGACATGCGCCGGATGAACCGCTGAGGCGATCATTGCCGCTTTATAATACTGAGCCGGATCGCCCGCCCCTAGCCCTACGGAAATAGATGGCACTTCTGCCATCCAGCGTTTCACTTCGGCGATACCTTCATCAACCGAAGTAAACTGAGCGGAGAGTACGCCGATGGCCACATGGCCTTCGGCTGCCGCGTAAATTTCCCTGGCGTTGGCAATGTCTTTTGCCAGCACATTAATCGCCACACGCTGGCGATAAAAATTAAGCTGTTGCATGAGTAGCAATCTCCTTCAGTCGCGCAATGATCAACGCCATTTCCCCTTCTGCGACTGTACGTGGATCGAGGCTAAATACCCCCTGATGAAGGTTATAACGACGGGCGTATATCGCAATATCACCGCCTCGCAGTTGAGCTTCCACAGCACGGGCATCCAACCCCAATTCTTCTGGCAGCACCTTGATGCGAATACGCCAGATAGCCCGACCCGCTTCATCCTGCTCAATATCGGCACGCAAGCCGTGAATCATAGAAATCGCATCGGCTGCGGGCTGGAGATCCTCGGCGGTCTGTGTCGGCTGCGCGCTATGATAATTTTCCAGCGCGTAGATGAGCCCGACCATATTTTCCTTACCAATCTTCATTGCCCGAGCAATGCCGTGGTGCTGCGCTTTACAGGCAGCGATCCACTCTTTTTTCCCGGTGATAAACCCGGAAGTCGGCGCATTAAAGGCTTTAGCCCCACTGTAAATCACCATATCTGCGCCGCTGGCAACCCAGAGGTGTAAATCCTCCTCAGCGGCAGCATCGACAATCAGCGGTAAATGGTGGGTTTGCGCAACCTGAACAAAATCTTCGATGGTCAGCATGCCTTTCTGGACACAGTGATGCGACTTCACATACAGCAGCGCGGCGGTATCATCCGTAATGGCGCTCTCCAGTTGCCAACGGGCAACCAGATTACTGGAACCGACCTCCACTACGCGACCGCCTCCCAGACGAATAGCGCTGGTGATGGGCGCACCGTAATCAACATTATGCCCACGCAACATCACCACTTCATTGGCCATACCGGTACTGTCCGGCATCAGCGTCACCCGCGCCCGATCGCCACGGGTAATCGCCGCCGCAACCGCGATTGCGATCCCCGCAGACGCGCAGGACGTCACGTAGCTGTCCTCCGCACCGGTATAACGGGAAAGCAGTTCACCGGTACGATCCACTAAGCGATCAATTTCAACAAAGGCAGAAGCGGCCTGCGCTGTCGCCTTCATCACGTCTGGCGCAACGCTGGAAACACCGAGAATGGTCATCTTGCCACAGGCGTTAATAACCCGTTTTAGCCCCAGCTGTTGATAAATATTCTGAGTCATGGCTTACAGCACTCCCAGCAGCGAACACACCACACTGAGCGCGACTATCGATAGCAGAATAGTGGTGTAGCGCGGCCCTTTTTTCACCAGGTAGAAATAGATGGAAAACACAGCAGCCAGAGGCAACAGACCGGGTGCGATAGAATCCAGGATCTGCTGGACCACGACTTCAGAACCTTCCAAGGCACTAATTTTTAGCGGCGAGGTAATCTTGACGTAGCTTGCCGAAAGTGCGCCCATCATGATTAAGCCCAGCACGTTAGCGCCGTAAATCAGTTCCTTGATTCTCCCCCCTTGCAGCAAGCCGACGATCGAATCTCGTCCCAGCGAATACCCCTTGTGGATCAACCCGTAGCTGATCGCCAGCGTAATCGCCGGATAGAGAATCAACGGTGCAATCCCGCCTACTGCGCTACCATTGGCGGCAAAGGGAATAAAAATCGCAATCAGTAACGGCATCACCGCCGCCCAGACAATGGAATCCCCCATCCCGGCTAACGGCCCCATTAAACCCGTTTTAATCCCGGTGATAGAGGCATCGCTGATCGGTTCGCCACGCGTTTTCTGCTCTTCCATCGCGATGGAAATACCCTGAATCACCGCGCCAAATGTCTGTTCCGAGTTGAAGAAATTCAGATGGCGCTTTAACGCTTCCACTTGCTCTTCTTTTTGTGGATAGAGCTTTTTGATAATCGGCGTCATCGAGGCGCAGAAAATCAGACTCTGTAAACGTTCATAAGAGTTGGAAACCTCCGCCCCCAGCCAGTAGATAAACCAGGCTTTGGTGATATCCGCTTTAGTCAGCACGCCGCTTTCCCGTGCGCGCTCAACCAGTTCATGCTGCATTACGTCGCTACTCATCATGCTGCTCCTTCATTTTTCGCCAAACCTTTAATCAGGAAGGCCACACAGGTGCCGAAGATTGCCATCGCCATGATGTCTACTTTGAGATACAACACCGCGAAGAACCCGCCGATAAACCACGGTAACAGGCTCTTTTTACCGATCACCATAATGGTGATAGCGAAGCCCAGCGCAGGCAGAATGCCGCCCATGATCTCAAAGGAATGCGTCAGCCAGTGCGGCATCAGCTTAAGGAAGCTCTCCACCACATCTTGTCCGAAATAGTTGGCAGCGAATACAACCGGGAAGCGCAACACCAGTCCCAACAAGGCCGGGTAGATAAAGGCGCAGCGCATAATGCCGGACATGTTCGCCGTTTCGGCATGCTTATCAGCCATATGCACCCAAGCGGCGTTCAGCGTGCGACGTAATTGGTCGAGGAATACGCCGATCACCCCAAACGGGATCGCCAGCGCAATCGCCAGATTGGGGTCCATCCCCGCTTTTACCGCAATAGGAATTGAGATACAGGCAGCCAGAGCCGGATCTGACGGCACGTTGCCACCCGGTGTGGACGTAACGCCCAAATAAACCAGTTGCATCCCCGCACCAATGATCATCGCCGTCTGCATGTTGCCGAGTAGCAGACCAACAAATACCGCGATCACCACGGGCTGTAGCAACATCGCAGAGAAGGTGTAACCGAGGCGTAAACGGGCAAACCAGTAATACAACCCCATCAGGCTTGCGAAAAGTAAGGTATCCATAGTGTTATCCCATAATCAGAGGGTTAGAATTTTTTCAGGATATCGGCCAGTGACTGCGGTTTATCTTCCGGAATAGTTTGGAAGAATACCTGGATCCCACGGTCTTTCAGGTCGTTAAGGATGCCGACGTCTTTTTCATCCAGTGTGATATTTTGGAAAACCGCTTTACGATTTGGCCCACCTCCTAGTCCGCCAACCTGAATGGTATTGACGTCAAACCCCTGTTGTACCGCCTGTTGGATGGCCGCCAGAGACGGAAATAACACCAGAACATTGCCGTCGCCCAGTTGGTTTTCTTTCCATGCTGCGGCAAAACTTTGATTGCCATAGCAATCCACTTTGATGTTCGGCGGAGCCGCCATCAGGTAGATATTTTTCATGAACGGATCGGCATCCAGTTCATCGCTGACCACCGCGATCCGATTTGCCTGAGACTGTCCCACCCATTTCGTCACCACCTGCCCATGAATGAGGCGGCTATCAATACGACATAACACGATGTTTGCCATGATTTTTTCCTTTGTTATTGTGATTGTTGTTATTGTGATTGTTGTAATTGATGAACGTGAGCGACAACATCCAGACAACTGCTGCGCCCGGCTTCAACCAGATCGGAAACACAATCGGTAAGCCGACCATGTTCACGTCGGTCCAGCGCTTCCAGCAACAGGGAAGCATTCAACCCGGAAACCACCGCAACCGGATAATCCGCACTCAGGCGTGCCGCCACGTTTGAGGTCGTGCCGCCAACAAAGTCGGTCAGGATCAGCGAGCCTTCCGGCATGGTTTGCACGACGGATTCGACACGCTGATAAAATTCACCCAACGTATCAACGGGCATCAATGCAATTTCCGTCACGCCTTCAATTTCGCCTGTCACCATGCGCAGGCTGTTGCAAAGCGGCTGCCCCCAGCCACCGTGTGTCAGCAGCAGAATTCGGGGCAACAGTTGAGTCGGTACAGTGGTAGTCAAAATGGCCTCCAGGCTCGATTACGTTTACCCATGTAATAGAGCAAAGGATGTGCCAGATTTGTGTCACGCAGGAGGGATAAAAATACGTGGCGAGGCGCTAAGCCTCGCCAGCAAAGGGATTAGTTATACAACAACTCATAAATATAAATATACTCCGCATCCGATAAACGGATCGCGTAAGCCTCTTCTATCGGTAGGAAAGCGGATTTGATGACACTAAACGCCCGGGCATCCAGATCGGGCTTATTTTCCAACGCCATCTGTAACGGTTTTCGGTTAATCACGATACGCTCAACCATGCAACAGCAGTGGATCAGGAAGCGCAGTGTCACCTGACGACTGGGTTTCAAAGCCAATGTTGTCGTTAAATGATTCAGTACGCCTTCAATCTCTTTCAGAATACGCTGTGGATTAAGCACCGAAATGTGGTTGATGATACTCTCCATGGTCAACGCGCTGATAAAACGCATGGCGCTGCGCTCCATCTCCAGGCGTCGTTCCGCGCTGGAAAGATCTGGCGTTAAAAGGCTTAATACCAACTCCGGCCCCTGTTCGGAAAATAACTCTTCTAACGAGATAAACGGTATATCCGGCAACCCAGGCTGGAAGGTGCCGACAATCCCCGCCAGACGTTCACGAGCGTTCAATGCCTGTTGAACCCGTTCCAGACTGCGCACTTCGTTGTAATCCAGGATCACCATGCGCGTGTCCTGAGACATCAGTTCGCCAAAGCTTTCCTCCAGCACTTTTTTAATCTTTTCCGCTGTTCCCATACCGGTAATGCAGGAAATAACCAATACGTTGCCGCTACTTTCCTGCTGTGGCGTACAGAGCTGACTGGGGATGCCTTTACTTTGCATAAGCTCAGCCAACTGCGGCAAATCACTGGTCTCAAAGCTCAAATCCAGCCCCACTTCCAGCAGGCTGGTAAGCGTAATATTCGGCATAAGCAGGACATCAATCTGAAACAGTTTGCTAATAGTGCTACCGAAATGGATCAACGAGCCAATATCCACCATCAGGATCAACCGTTGATAGCGTCGGTTCTGGATCATCTGCGTTAATGTTTCCAGCGTATCGTGTACCGATTGCTCAAACGGCATATCAATCGCGCTGAACAGATCACGTTCCAATACACGATTGACGTACTGCGCCATACTGGTGGCGGTTGTCGCGCCGTGGGCAATCAGGATGACGCCGCAATCCGGGCTGGCGTCAATGCGCTGTCGATAATGGCGACACTCTTTCAAAAACAGGCAGAGCCAGACCACCTCTGTCGCCGGGCACTGGATATGCAGCAACTCGTTAATTTTGCGACACAGCAGCGTGGCATTCTCATATTCGTCTTTACAGCGATCCAGGATCAGACTGGAAGAATACAGTTGCGGAATCAGACCACGCTGTACATAGCCAATCAACGCCAGAAAATGTTTACGTAAAGGATTAACCAGATTTTCCGGCAGTGAAAAACCCAGTACCTGTTCGACACAACCGATCAGTAGCGTGACCCGCTCTTCAATCTGATCGCCATAGCGCGGCGGATGCGCCACACTGTCGCGGCTATAGAGACCGTATTCAAAAATGGAGCTGAGTTTGTTTTTCAGTATTGCCAGCGTTTCTGCTGGCGGGACATTACTGTTACGCAGATTGACATATTCACGGGTCAGGAAGCTGTAAAAAAGATCGCTTTCCTCAATCTCCGCGCCGGTTGCCAGAGAACTTTTCAATGCTGGCAACGTACGCGCATCAACGTTCAACCGCTCTTTGGTTTCAAACAGCGTATCAACTAACTGACGTTGTTCAGGCGTCGCATTAACCGGCATCTCCACCAAACGCTTGTCCAATTGCAGCGTGTCATTATGCTCGGTCATCCCCGACGCCCATGCCTGCGCGCACAAGAATTGGATATCACTTTTGAGCTGCCCGATGTTACCTTCCAGTGGTTTATTCAGCAGCCATAACAGAAGCGTTTTATCGATACTGACCGTGCGTTCTATTTTGCGACTTTCGCGCTGCAAAAAACCGACGATCAGTTCGATCTGTTCTTCTACCGAGCGCTGACGAATACCGGGTAAATCGATACAGACCTGAATACGACGTTGAAAAGTGCGTAACAGTGCCGAGTTTATCGGCTCGGTCGTCGCGCAAATCAATCGCACCGCGATCGATCGAGCCACCGCACTGGAACCGAGTGGGCGGTATTCGCCTTTATCCAAGATCGAGAACAGTTTCTCCTGACCTTCATAAGACAGGCGATGTACTTCGTCCAGCAGCAAATAGCCACCATCTGCCTGTTCTACCAGACCGGATTTGTTTTCGTTCGCGCCAGTAAACGCCCCTTGCCGATGACCAAACAAATGTGAGGAGAGCAACTCCGGGTTGTGCGCATATTCCGCACAGTTGAAATAGACCAGCGGCGGCGGCGTTCCTGTGGCGTGTTCGCAGGCGAAGCGATGCATCAGTTCCGCAAAAAACGTTTTTCCGACCCCGGACGGCCCCGTCAGCAAAACATGCAACCCATGCGGATAAAGCACGGCGGCTCGTCCCTTTTCCACCGCATCACGCAGACTGCGATCGTAGCCGATCAACCCCATAAACGGATCGTCAGAAGCCGATCCTTCATGATGCGGCAAAAGATCGGCAACAGAACGCACTTCACGCTCGGACTCATCCAGTTTACGTGCCAACAGGGTCTCAATCGTCTGACGATGCAGAAAGCACACCGGGCGACCCCGGCTCTTAATCGCCAGACCGTCATTCCACAACTGATTGAGATCTTTACTAACAGAGTTACGCGCCAATCCGAGGTTGAAGCCAATGCTTTCTGCCGTAAACACCGCTTCCTGTTCAAGATCGGTAAGACTTAGCCCACGCGTAAGTCGCTCTAGCTCCCTCAGTATGATCTCAATACGTCTCATCGCACTACCGCTTAAGAATTAAATGATTGTTCAGAACATACACTATTCTGCCACGCAAAACAGAGGTTCACGGGGAAGAATCTATTTGCAGACGATAATCATCGCCTGTGGATAAGCAATCGGAGCGGGATATCAGCACGCCCCATTCATAGAGTACGTACTGAGAAATCAGAAAAATTGAACGCATTTACGCAGGTGACTTGCTACAACGAAGACAAACGGGGCGGCTAACCCGCATTTTGAAAACGTTGACGATAAGCGCTGGGAGAAACACCAAATGCCTGATGAAATACCACGGAAAAATAGTTGCTGTCATCAAAACCGCACTGTGCCGCAATTTCCCCAATAGTTTGCTGATTGTAGCGCAACAGTTCCATCGCTTTGCATAGCCGTAGTTGACGCAAATATTGCAGCACGCTCATACCCGTTTGCTCTTTAAATCGCGCTCTCAGGCCACGTGCGCTAAATCCATTCTGTTCACAAAAAACATCAAAACGAAAAGGGCTGGCGATACTGGCACGCAACGCGTTCATCAATAAGTCCAACTGATGGGCATCCGCCAATTGAGGGTTATTCGGCAAATGACGATAACGCATCGCCAGCAGCGCAATTTGCAACAGTAGCACCTCGCTCAGTTGCAACGACAGCAGATCTGATTTCATGCTCTCTCGCGCCAACGCATCAACCCGGTCACGAATGGTGTCCATCCCCTGCGAGCCCAGACACCAGTAACGCTCACTGTGTGGCGTGTCCCCGCCAGGCAACAGCGCGCCCCAGTCCGCCGAGAGCGACAGTCGATCGCGGATATACATAATGTTATCCAATTCCAGATCGTGGACGGATTCGTAGCTGTGCCGATCGCTTGCCGAGACATAAAACATGTCACCACGCGTAATGCGATAAGGCACGTCATTCCAGAAATGCAGACCATTCCCGCGCCAGACGATCACCAATTCATCAAAATCGTGGTGATGCAGCGGGAATACTGGCTGTGGATGCCGTTCGGCAACCATGACGCTATTTTTATCGGTAAGGAAATAGTCTTCAGTCTGTAGTTTCAAACCCCGTCTACTGTTTACCATCCCTCACCTGCCTGCGCTCAACTATTCCTCATGGTACGCCTGATGACGTAGCGATTTAGGGGCCAGAGAAAATTCCTTACGGAATTGCGTCGAAAAATGGTTGCTGTCACTGAATCCACACGCATGTGCAATCGTAGTAATGGAATCATCACTTTGCTGCAAGCGCCGACGGGCCTCCAGTAATCTTAACCGATTCAGATAGCGTTGTGGTGTCATTCCAGTGTGTTGTTTCAGTTGGCGATGCAGCGTTCTAAGCGGTAAGGCGAACCGTTCGGCCAATTCCCCCCAGTTGATATCTTCGCTGTAGTTGTTCTGTAACCAGCCTAACAGCGACTGTATCCCCTGACGTTGGCAATCTCCCCCTTGCGTTTGGAAACAGCGCTGACGAAGAAGCACCAGGATTTGCAAAAACAGGCTTTCGCTGGCGGCGATATCTTCCGGCTGAGCGCTCTGAGCAAGTTCAGCCAGCTTACCAAGGCTTTGCTTGAGTTGCTGCATGCCCACCGTATTGACCTGCCATTGCCCTTGCCATTCGCCATCGGGCCCGTAAGGCAAAAAGGACGCAATATCGGAAAGAAAACGAAAACCGCGTGGTGAACGATAAAGGACGTTGGTCAGACAGAGTCCTTCCACATTTTCAAACAGATGCCTGTCATTATCCCGCACAAAAAACACCGTACCACTGCTCAAGGCATAAGGCTGATCGTTAAAAACATGCACGCCCGAGCCTTGTTCCACCAACACAATTTCCCAGAAATCATGATAATGCTCGGGGAAAGCCACCTGAGGCGTTCGGGGCTCTACAGCCACCGTCACTGCCCGTGAAGCAAAGAAGTCATCACCACGAAGTAACGTCATTTTTGATTCTCCACTTAGCTCGCTCGCGGAGCGGCCTCTTTGTCATTTGTCGCCAGCACGTACTGACCATCAGTGAAATTAGCGTCTATATGAAAGGGTAGCGGGAAGCGTGCCAAACAGCCTTTAAATACCGTCATTGACGGCGGCGTTGTGATGTCATTTTTTCAAGATCTACCGACCAATTTGCTGAAATGTGGATAGGATCACATCCCGTTCAGCCCCCTAACTCATCGTAAAAATTTCGTAAATCCCGCAGAGAAACGTCACAACTGTGAACCATTTCACAGTCAGCTTGACTATTTTGCCAACCGCTCATCCTACGTGGCACTCACCGGAAGGTGATGATGACCATGAATCCTTACACTGCTTCCCATCAAACAGGTAAAGAGGAATGGCTATGGCTGTGAAGAATATTGTGGCGGTAGATCTTGGCGCGTCCAGCGGCCGAGTCATGTTAGCGACGCTACAAACAACCACACAGCATCTGGCACTGAAAGAAATTCACCGCTTTCGCAATCATCTCATTGCTGAAAATGGCCATCATGTATGGGACCTGCAAGCGCTGGAGCAGGCGATTCTCACTGGCTTACACCAAATAGACGGCATGGGGATTCATCCTGACAGCATAGGGATTGACAGTTGGGGAGTGGATTATGTGCTACTGGACAAAGCCGGTGAATGTGTCGGTTTGCCCTACTCTTATCGAGACCACCGTACCGATGGTCTGATGTCCACGGTCACCGATGAGCTAGGCCGTGAAAATATTTATCAGCGCACCGGTATTCAATTCCTTCCTTTTAATACGCTGTACCAACTCAAGGCGTTGTGCGATCAACATCCTGAATACCTGACAAAAGCAGAACATCTGTTACTGATCCCAGATTATTTTCATTATCGCCTGACAGGCAAGGTGAGCTGTGAATACACCAATGCCAGCACGACACAGTTGCTCAGCCTGACGGACAAAACATGGGACGACGCACTGCTGAAGTATCTTGGTTTCCCCAAACGTTTGTTGAGCCAGCCGGTACAGCCCGGTCACCACATCGGCAAATGGTCAGCACCGAGCGGACGGCAAATCCCAGTGATTGCAGTAGCCACCCATGATACGGCCTGCGCCGTCGTCGCGGCCCCACTACAGAACAAAGACAGCGCTTATCTCAGTTCCGGTACCTGGTCGTTGATCGGTATTGAAAGCGATACGCCCTGCCACAACGCGCAGGCATTAGCCGCCAACATCACCAATGAATGTGGGATCAACGGCACGTATCGCGTACTCAAAAACATCATGGGCATGTGGTTACTGCAACGTCTCTGTCAGGAACGTCAAATTCAGGATCTCAACGCTCTGATTCAGGAGGCGTCACATCTACCGGCCTATGTCAGCCTGATCAACCCGAACGACGAGCGTTTTATTAACCCGCCGTCCATGTGTGACGCCATCAGAACGTTTTGTACCGAACATCAGCAACCTGTGCCACAGGGAGATGCCGAACTGGCTCGCTGTATTTTTGATAGCCTCGCCATGCTGTATCGGCAGGCAATTCAGGAATTAGGCGAACTGCGCCAGGCACCGTTACGTCAATTACATATTGTTGGCGGCGGTTGCCAGAATGAGTTGCTTAATCAGTTGTGCGCCGATACGTGTCAGATTCCCGTCTTCGCCGGACCGGTAGAAGCCTCCACTCTCGGCAATATCGGTTGTCAATTAATGGCGCTCGATGCCGTTGCCGATCTGAATGAATTTCGCCACCTACTCACCCATAACTTTCCTCTGCATCGCTACACCCCGCGTGAGGATACTGATTTCGCCAGGCATTGGCGTCGTTTTGAAGCCCTTTGCCATGATAAAAAAGAGGAAACCACCGTATGAATAACACTATTGAAACTGCCTGGCGTCTGGCAAAGGATCGTTACGCCAGCATAGACGTTGATGTCGATGCCGCACTGGCGCAGTTAGATACCATTCCCGTCTCTATGCACTGCTGGCAAGGCGATGATGTTGCCGGTTTTGAAAACACAGGCAGCGCATTAACCGGCGGTATTCAGGCGACGGGGAATTACCCCGGAAAAGCACGCAGCGCCGTTGAGCTACGAGCCGATCTGGAACAGGCGTTTTCGCTTATTCCAGGCCCCAAACGGTTAAACTTGCACGCGATTTATCTTGAATCCGATCAACCGGTTGCCCGTAACGAAATTGAGCCCAAGCATTTCAGTCACTGGGTCGCATGGGCCAAACGTCATCAGTTAGGGTTGGATTTCAACCCAACCTGCTTCTCTCACCCTTTGAGCAGCGATGGTTTTACGCTATCGCATCCCGATGACAGCATCCGCCAGTTCTGGATTGAACATTGTCAGGCCAGCCGCCGTATTTCTGCCTACTTTGGCCGCGAACTCGGCACACCTTCCGTCATGAATATTTGGGTGCCGGATGGCATGAAAGATCTGACGATCGATCGTCTGGCCTTCCGCCAGCGACTGCTCAGCGCGTTAGACGAGGTCATCGCCGAGCCACTCGATCAGGCGCACCATATCGATGCGGTGGAAAGTAAACTGTTCGGGATCGGCGCAGAAAGCTTTACTGTCGGCTCCAGCGAATTCTGCCTCGGCTATGCCAGCAGCCGCAAGACCGCACTCTGTTTAGATGCAGGCCATTTCCATCCAACCGAAGTCATTTCCGACAAAATATCCAGCGCCATCCTGTACGTTCCGCGTCTGTTACTGCACGTCAGCCGTCCGGTACGCTGGGACAGCGATCACGTTGTTCTGTTGGATGATGAAACGCAGGCAATTGCCCATGAGATCATTCGTCATAAACTGCTTGATCGTGTGCACATCGGTCTCGATTTCTTTGATGCATCCATCAATCGCATTGCCGCCTGGGTCATCGGCACCCGCAACATGAAGAAAGCGCTTTTGCGCGCCCTGCTGGAACCCACTGAGGCCCTACGCAAATTAGAACAAAGCGGGGATTACACCGCTCGTCTGGCACTGTTAGAAGAACAAAAATCCCTGCCGTGGCAGGCCGTCTGGGAACACTACTGCCAGCGCCATGACGTCACACCGGGCAGCGAATGGCTGCAACATGTTCGTCAGTATGAAAAAACCATCCTCACTCAACGTCAAGGGTAAGACTATGCAAGCAATTCTTTCTTCCTGGTTCGTACAGGGCATGATTAAAGCCACCAGCGACATGTGGCTCAAAGGCTGGGATGAGCGTAACGGCGGCAACGTCAGCCTGCGTCTGACGTCAGAGGATGTGACGCCCTACGAAAGTGAATTTTATCCGCAGCCCCGCCATGAAACGTTAAGTCAGGCCATGCCTGAACTGGCTGGACATTGGTTCATCGTTACTGGCTCGGGCAAATTTTTCCGTAACGTCCAGTTAGATCCCGCAGACTCACTGGTCGTGCTACAAGTTGATCACGATGGTAAAGGCTATCGTATCTTCTGGGGACTGGCGAACGGAGGGTTGCCAACATCAGAACTGGCTTCTCACTTTCAATCGCACATTGTACGCATGAAGGTCACAAACGGGCGTGACCGCATTATTATGCATTGTCACGCCACGAACCTGATTGCACTTAGCTATGTGCTGGAACTGAACACCGCCGCCTTTACCCGTGAATTGTGGGAAGGCAGCACCGAATGTCTGGTTGTGTTCCCAGATGGTGTCGGGATTGTTCCATGGATGGTGCCAGGTACGGATGCTATCGGCGATGCAACATCAGAGCAAATGCAACGCCATTCGCTGGTGCTCTGGCCGTTCCACGGTATTTTCGGCAGTGGCCCAACGCTCGATGAAACATTCGGCTTGATCGATACCGCTGAGAAGTCAGCAGAAGTGATGGTAAAAGTCCGATCGATGGGCGGCAAGAAACAAACTATTTCGACCGAAGAATTGATTGCCTTAGGTAAGCGATTTGGCGTCACGCCGCTGGCAGCCGCGTTAAACATCTAGCCTGCCCCGACCCACTGGGTGAAATGGCGTCATGGATTTCTCTCCATGACGCCAGTATCTGATCGATTGCTGGAGGGCAACCATGCTACGTAAAGCCTTTGTGATGTCTGTTTTCCCTGAATGCCATGCTGAATATGAGCATCGACATAACCCTATTTGGCCAGAACTGGCCGATGTCCTGAAAGCACACGGGGCTCACCACTACAGTATTTTTCTGGATAAACAGCGCAACCTGTTATTTGCCTATGTTGAAATAGAATCCGAAGCACGCTGGAACGCGGTAGCACAAACGGAAATCTGTCAGCGCTGGTGGAAACACATGACAGAAGTGATGCCAGCCAATCCAGATAACAGTCCAGTGAGTGAAGAATTACAGCCCGTGTTTTATCTGGACTGACAATATCATTTCAATGTCATCACCCTTTCGTGATTAATTTCAGTCAGCATCGGTTATGATTAATATCATTAGTCATAACCGTTATTTATTTTATTATTTACACTCCATCTTTATTAACCTATTCATTACTAATGAACAAATAACACACAAGGTATGGAATAAGATAAAAAGTCACCAACTGATATTATTAGCAATCATGTTATCCATAAAAAACAGAACTTTATCTTTATAAAAGCAAAAATATGACAATTAAGTATTATTTACAGGAATAATATGGATTAACAACTTACCGATTATAAAGTTATGGTTCTCCCTGCCGTTACCAATGAAACCACTTCTCTTCGATCTAACTACCGTTATGAAATTCTCTCAATTAACTGTATTCGCCAAGCTACTACTTGGGTTTTCAATTTTGATCGTCATGATGCTGTTATTGGGCATCGTCTCGCTATTACAGCTTAGTATAAATAATTCTCGTATTGATGATTTAAGCAGCAACAGTCTGCCAGGAGTACGTTATAGCCTGGTCATGCGCGGCGTCATGTCAGAAGCACGGCTACAACAAATACAGTACATCGACTCAAAAACGCCCGAAGAACGTGAAGGTCATCGGGTTGAACTATTACAAAATGCCGATATTTTCCTCAATGCATTTAAAAACTATCAGATAATTGTCAGTGGGGAAGACAAAAAAGCACTCGTGCAACAAATCGGCGAAAACTTTAAAAACTTCAATGCGGTCAACGTCAACGTGATTGATGCCGTTAATCGCGGCGATCTCGCCGAAGCCAGTAGAATCAGCGGTGCAGTTTCTTCTCAATATCGCAGTCAATTGATGAAGGATTTGGCGAAACTGGGCGAGATGGAAATCACTACGGCAAGAGGCATCGTCGAAAATGCCGATGCCACTTACCGGAATTCACAATACTATGTCTGGGGGTTATTACTGCTGGCACTGCTCGCAACAGGAGTTATCGCCACTATTATCGCCCGTAATATCTCTCGACAATTAGGGGGAGAACCCAATTACGCAACGGAGATCATGAACGAAATTGCTCAGGGGAATCTCACAACAGAGATCAAACTGCGTCAGGGAGACGATAGCAGCCTCCTTGCCACGATCAGCCATACCAACCAGCAGTTGATGAATACCATTCATACCATCATGCGTGGCAGCGAATCCATCACGCTGGCGTCAAACGAGATTGCTCAAGGCAATAGTGACCTGTCACAACGCACCGAAGAACAGGCGGCATCGCTGATTCAGGCTTCCGCCAATATGCAACAGCTGACACATACCGTTAGGCAAAATGCGGATAACGCCAAAGAAGCGAGCGAATTAGCGCAGCAAACCTCAAAAACTGCCTCTCAGGGTGGCGCGATTGTGGATGACATGCTGAAACGCATGAATGAAATTTCCGACAGTTCACAGAAAATAGTCAACATTATTTCCGTCATTGAAGGCATTGCGTTCCAGACCAATATTCTGGCCCTGAACGCCGCCGTCGAAGCGGCCCGAGCAGGAAGCGAAGGCAAAGGCTTTGCGGTGGTCGCCGGAGAAGTGCGTACGCTGGCACAGAAAAGCGCCGATGCGGCTAAAGAAATCAAAGTGCTGATTGAAGGTACCGTCGATAAAATTACCGATGGCTCACAGCGAGCAGACAGCGCGAGCAAAGCGATGGCTGAAATCGTCGAATCGGTACGCAAAGTCACGGATATCGTGGCAGAGATTTCTCAGGCATCAGATGAACAACATATCGGTATCAAAGAGATCAGTGTTGCCGTCGAACAGATGGATCAGGTCACCCAGCAAAACGCCGCGCTGGTCGAACAATCCGCGACTGCCGCACAGTCCATGACCGAACAGGGTGAACAATTGCGGGATGCGGTGCGTTTCTTCAAAGTTCGTCAGGACGACGTACTAAGAATTAATTAATAAACCAACAGCCCGGCGGTCATCGCCGTCGGGCCTCGGCTCAAAATGTCATCACTGATTGCAGTAACTGCCGCGCATAAGGATGCTGAACTTTCCCCAGCGAATCCATATCCTCGACCCGTTCAATCACCCGCCCCGATTGCAAAAAAATCACTCGCTGACACAAATAAGCCACCGCAGCCACATCGTGGCTGATAAACAGGTAGGTTAACGCGAGGCTCTCACGCAACTCCGCCAGTAAATCCAGAATTTGCACCTGGATCGATACGTCTAATGCACTCACGGCTTCATCTAACACGATAAACTGTGGTTCACTGGCAATCGCTCTTGCGATGCAAACACGCTGCATTTGCCCCCCGCTTAACTGATGCGGAAAACGTACAGCCAGATCCGGTGTTAAGCCGACCTGCACCAGCAGCGCCGCCACTCGAGATTGCAGTTCATCACGTTGTACCACGCCACGAACACGTAAAGGTTCAGCGACAATATCCCATACGTTCATTAACGGATTAGCAGACGAGGTATAGTCCTGAAACACCGCACTCACACGCGTTTGGATTTTGTGATGACGCTGCCAAAAGCGCAACGGCGTGTAAAGCGATTGTCCCGCCAACCGAACGTGCCCATCTTTTGGCACTTCTAATCCGAGTAAGATGCGTCCAAGCGTACTTTTCCCGCTACCGCTTTCCCCTACAATTCCCAGACATTCCCCTTTTCTTATGCTGAACGATACCTCATTCAGCACGGGTACCCACCCGCCACCGTTTTCTGACCGGTAACCATGGCTCACCTGCTCAACATCAACCAATGTATTCATCGTGCGTCTATCGCCTCATGCGCCTCAGCAACACGCCTGTGCGGCGATACCGCGACCAGTCCCTGATAACGCTGCTGTAAAGCTTGTCGGGAAGCCACCAGATAACGTGTATGTTCATGCTGGGGCAGGTGTAACACCCGCTGTACCGCCCCTTGTTCCACCACCTTCCCCTGATGCATCACCACGACACGGTCAGCGATACGACTCACCACGCCAAAATCATGGGAAATAAAGATCATCGTGGTCCCAAGACGCTCACGAATATCGCTAAACGCCTGCATGATGTCATGCTGCGTGATGGAATCCAGTGCGGTGGTCGGCTCATCGGCAATGAGCAATTGGGGTTCTAGCGCCAGCGCGATCGCGATCATAATGCGCTGCAACATGCCGCCACTAATTTGGCTGGGATACCGATCAAACAAGGCACTGACATCGCGTAAACGAACATGCTGCATCATCAATAATGCCCGTTCCCGAGCGTCATGACGACTCAACCTCAGGTGCGTTCTAAACGTTTCCACCATCTGGTTGCCAACCGATTGCAAAGGATCGAATGCCGTCATCGGTTGTTGCAAAATCATACCGATCGTTTTTCCACGCAGTTGCCTCATCGCCTCCGGCCTTTGCGCCAACAAATCCGTATCATTCAACCAGGCTTGCCCTGAGCAAATAAATTGCCCCCCCAAAAGCCCCATCAAGGCCCGACAAGTGAGGCTTTTCCCACTGCCGCTTTCCCCTACAATGCCGAGACAAGCATGATGCGGCAGCGAAAAAGCGATATCGCTCAGCAGCGTTTGCTTTCCCTCCCTCAGCACAACCTGTAAGTTCTCAACGCGTAATAAATCGTTCATCGGTAAGCCTCTCATGGCTCCAATACAACATGCAGACCGCCTCGCTATGTATGAAATAATCCGCGCCCAAACAGCGGGCAGCCTGACGAAGATATAAATAGTAGCGTGTAGGAAATACGGTCAGATAGTGGTCGTTATTTTAACAAATACCGATCGGCATCAGCCTTGATATGACCCCCAAAAACATGATGCAGCACAGAGAAAACAACTGGATTGGTGTTTCGTGGTTATATAACTCGGTATCAATGCTGAACAAAACGTGCAAATGTAATCCAACAACAAACAGGACAAACCTCTTTTTTTAAGTAAACAAAGCCGCCGCTATAAACTATTGTTCTAGCTTGCCGAAACTAAACTTACAATTAATCTGACCTTGAAGAACCGTTTTCATCAGGAAAAGGCGACTCATCGCTAACAAACCATGGAGTATGCCAATGGCATTTTTTCATCGCATTTCGATACGCAACAAATTCCTCCTCGCCTTATTTCCCACGTTATTAGCATTACTCTGGTTTAGTAGCGCCGGCGTTGTTGAACGCAGGCATATCGAAAATGAAATGCTTCGGATGGAGCAACTGATCATTCTTGCCAATGACTCAGGCGAATTAGCCCATCAGTTACAGCGCGAACGGGGTATGAGTGCGGGCTATTTCGGTAGTCAGGGTGAAAAATTCGGCACCGAACTTGCCGAGCAACGTAAAGCCACAAATGACGCTCAGAATAAGTTAGCTAAAACCATTGAACATATTGATAAAAACATCCTCGGTACTGCATTGAGTAAAGAGCTTGCCTCGCTTACTCAGCGCCAGCAACAAATCGGAGAACTTCGTCATCAGGTTGATAATCTGTCTATTTCCGTCACACAGGCGTTAGGTTACTACTCGGCGTCAGTCGGTCACCTGTTAAATATTGTTGGGGAAATGACCCATCTGGTTAGTGAAGGTAGCGTGACGCAACGCATTGCTGCCTATTACACCCTACTGAATGTCAAAGAACAGGCGGGGCTTGAACGCGCAGTGCTGTCTAATGTGTTTTCCGCCAATCGCTTTTCTAACGGGCTGTTTGAACACTTAAACCAGCTTATTGGTCGTGAAGACGCTTATATCAACGCCTATCGTATGCTTGCCAATACCGATTTGCGTCAGGCCTTCGATCAGGCCATCGGCACGGCGTCTGCACAAGATGCGTTACAGATGCGAAACAAAGCGATTACTTCGCCAAATGGCGATTTTGCCATTGATGCCAGCGAGTGGTTCAACCAACAAAGCGCCAAAATAGACGAGTTGAAAAAAGTAGAGTACATCGCCGCGTCAAATCTGACAGAACAGGTAAAAGATCTTGCATCAGATGCCCGTCAATCCTGGATAAGCTATCTGGCAGGCGCGTTGATGTCTCTGATTATGGCAGTCGGATTAGCAGTGATGATCATGCGCAGCATCAACGGCCAACTTCAGCAAACCCTCACGACTATTCGTGAAATGGGTGGAGATTTAACCCGTCGCCTGCTGGTGCCTGGAACCGATGAGCTCTCACAGTTGAATCAGGCTTATAACCATTCTCTCGAAAACATCGCCGCGATGGTGGTCAGTATTAAAAATAGCGCCCGCACGATTGGAAAAGCCAGCAGCGAAATTGCCAATGGCAATCAGGATCTGGCACAGCGAACCGAAGAACAATCGTCTTCATTGGTAGAAACCGCCAGCAGTATGGAAGAAATCACCGCCACCGTAAAACAAACCGCCGATTTTGCGGGACAGGCTCGCCAACTGACAACAGAAGTGGACAGGCAAGCTCGTCAAGTCGGTGACATTACAGCTTCAGCCAGCAGTGCAATGAGTCGGATTCAGGATACCAGCCAACGAGTCAACGCGGTGATTGCTGCAATTGATGGTATCGCCTTCCAGACTAACCTATTGGCCCTGAATGCTGCCGTTGAAGCCGCTCGTGCGGGACAGCATGGGCGTGGTTTCTCTGTGGTGGCAGCAGAAGTACGTCAGTTGTCGCAGCGTAGCGCAGATGAGGCAAACAAAATTCGTACGCTGATCGCCGATAGTATCTCCAGCGTTAACGAAGGGACAGCACTGGTGAATCAATCTAACCAAGGGTTGAACGACATCATTTCAGAAACCCGTAAAGTGCGCGATTTGGTTAACGAGATCGCTACTGCTGCCGACGAACAATCGCTGGGAATTTCTCAGATAAACGAGGCACTTAACCAGTTAGAAATGGTCACTCAGCAAAATGCCACGCTGGTTTCTCAAGCCTCCGTTGCCAGCCAACTACTGGATGAGCAAGCGATAGAAATGGAAACGCTGGTCAGCCGCTTTAAGGTCGATGAAGCGAAACCAGTCATACCGTTGCAAAACACATTACTGGTCAGCTAAACGCAGCAATCACAAGGTCTGGAAGGCCTTGTGATTGTCTACATTCTGGCTCATATCGGGACATATCAACCACGCCTCATCGTCCCCGGGCTAAACACCGTTGCCGACGATCATCGACCCGTTTGGCGAACCATGCAGTGGTGAGTTTACGGGTGATTTTCGGGCTTTCCAGCGTGATCCCCGGCAGAATGGCCCGAGGCGCTTTTACTCCCGATTTATCCGCCAGCGCAAAGACGCGTTTGTACAGGCTGGTGTCTTCAAAATCGAGGCTATTTCCCTTCTCCAGCGCACGACGAATCGCGCTGTCGCTCATGTCCAGCCGTTTCCCCAACGCACGCACCGCCAGTTCCGTAGCGCTGGCCTTATCCGAACTGTAATTGATCACATCGCCATCCAGCGCCAGTTTAACCCCGGTCAGGCGGCTGACGGCACGCTGGAACGCCGCATTCCGGCTGGCATACCAGCCTGCGTTGAAATCGGCGAATCGATAAATGGACTGTGGATAATTCGCCGGATAACCCAGCAAATGCTTGATACCAAAATACATCCCGCCGCGACGGCTGAAAACTTCACGACGAAGGGTATCGTCTACGGTATACGGATAGCCCTTCGCGTTCGCTTCGGCAAAGGCGATGCTCACCTGCATCGGTCCGCCCGTATGTACCGGATTCAGCCGACCAAACAGCGTCTGCCCCATCGGCACCATATTGATAAAATCATCAAAGATCGCACTGAGCTCTTTTTCCGTGCGTACCTTATCGAGCCGCTCATTGTAACTTTTTCCGTTAGGGGATTTGATGAGTAGCGCGGTGCGCACCAGAAACGCCGGAACATGAACTTTCTCCGCACGGCGGTCGATCTCCTGCCAGGCGATTTTCGACAGATTCGGTACCGGTGGATCGGCATTAAACGTCGATTCCTGTTCAGTCACCGCGAGCACCGAACACAGATTTTCATTACTGGGATCAAGCCCCTGTGTGGCAAATGCAGTGGCGATATCCGTCGCCCAGCCCTGACGATCTTTCACGTTGTCAGGCAATAGCTTGAGTAACTGAGCACGAACATCCCCAGGCCGCGATTCTGGCGTCGTCGCCGTCTCACTGGCACAACCGGCCAGCACCAGCAGAGCCAGAGCACACAAGGGACGAAGCAAGGAAATAGAGGAACGGGGCATAATCTCTCGGCATCATGGTGGAAAGGCTGCCAGAACGTTAGCGCAGCCTGCGCCAATTATCCAGCCGGAGTCAGCACATGCATTTTACGTACTGACCTGGCATAGTTAGCGCTATCACTAATCGAATGCACTAACGAACGGACGACACACGTATGGCTGCCACTAACCATTGGACGCGGGATCAGTTACTGATCGCCTTCACGCTGTACAGTCAGTTGCCATTTGGCAGGCTGCATTCGCGTAATCCCGACATTATTCGCTACGCCGCGTTGATTAACCGCACACCTTCGGCACTGGCAATGAAGCTGGTTAACCTTGCCAGCCTCGACCCGTTTATTATCGACTCAGGCCGCACTGGATTGCGCGGTGCTTCCAACGCCGACCGTGCACTGTGGCAGGAAATGGACAACAATCCTGAGTTATTTGAACAGCAGTGCCAACAGGCTATGACCGCCCTTGAAGCCGAGGCAGTAACAACACCGCCAGCCAGACATACTGAAGAAGAGATTCACGACTATCACGGCGGTGAGCGCCTCGCGCAGGTAAAAACCCGCATCGGTCAGCAATTATTTCGCAAACGCGTACTCAGCAACTACGGCGAACGTTGCTGCGTGACCGGACTGGAAGAGCCCGCGCTGTTGGTCGCCAGCCACATTCGCCCGTGGAAAACGGCAGCGGAGCACCGCCTCAATCCCAGCAACGGCCTTTGCTTGTCCAACCTGCACGACAAAGCCTTTGATATGGGACTCATCAGCTTCAATGATTCGCTAGAAATGCTGCTTTCTCCGCGCATCAAAAAGCTGAAAAGCGCCATCAGCGACGTCAATTTCGCCCAGTACGAAGGTAAGCAAATCCATCTGCCAGACGCCTACCCACCGGACCTGTCACAGATGGCGTACCATCGCGAGCATATTTTTCTGGGGTAGGGGAAATACGTTATCGGTAAGACGCCGATAGCTTGCGGGAAGTATGCAATATACGCAGGATATGCACTTCGTTTAACTTTCTCTTGAATGCATAAATAATGATGAAGGGAAATCGCGTCAGGACCAGTTTTCGCCTCTCCCCTGATTTTCCGATATCAATGCCAGCTTCTGGTGTGACTTCGAGCAAAGATACCGATGAGATAAACTTTTCATCCGCCGCATTCGCCACATTCAGTTCCGCCTCTTTATATAAATAGCGGTATATCCCTTCACGATCTGTCAGCGACTGTTTTTCCCATCGGACCTTAAATGTCACAGTTCACCCCGTGCCGCCCGCGCTTTCAATGCATCCATTCTCTGGCTGACGTCCTCATTACTGACGAACTCACCTTCACCCGCATCATAACGAGAAAACGCTTCCTGAATCTGCGCTTCGAGCCATTCATCACCGGCGTTACGCTGATACTGACGCTCTTCTTCTGCCAATTCCTCTGCACGTTGTCGCATCAACTCCGTCAGGCTCACCTGATGACGATCCGCTGCCTGCATCGCTAGTTGCTTGGTTTCTTCATCGATTCTGAAATGGATAGTACTCATTTCCGCCTCCGTGGTGTCAATTGTGTTGTCACTTTACGCGATCATCTCCATTTTTTCCTGTTCTTTTTTCATACGAACATTAGCTATACAAAAACAGGGCGATATACGAGCTTTCACGTGAGATAACGTGAGGATGTTCATCAAGCAGCGTCCGCAAACGCGCCTGCTGTCGGGTATTCGGCAGTATGCCCGAACGGTTGAACCTCTCTATCCAGTTCGCCACGCCAGCCTGCGTTAGCGCCAGATTCTCTAGTTTAACGTTATCCAGCAGGAACACCAGCCAATCCCACTTGTTCAGCTTGTGCGCTAAAAAGTAGTAGATCTCAACATGTTCTCGGGAAGACGGGCTTTCCATACAGCGCTGAAGTTCGGGCAGCGACAGATAGATTTTCTGTTGGTAAAACAGCTTCCGTGCAACCTTCGCAATAGCAATTGAAGGATGGCGCAGAGAAGCCAACAACGGTTCACGCGCATCGTCACCCGTATGCTGAAGAAGAATACGCAAGGCGCTGTAATAAAGGCTGGGGTATCGCTCATCCAGACTGCGCTCCGCCAGCGCCACAATGCCGTCATAACGATGTTCATCCAGTCCCCACAGCGTGATTTTTTGTACCGTCACTGTCGTTGCCCGATCCCGCGCGGCAAGATAGTGCATGACCGGATCGTCGTTTCGTTCACGCAGTAACGCTGAGGCACGCTGACGTACCAAGGCATTCTTATCAAACAATAAGGTAATCAGCAGAGCCGTGGATACGGGAAAAGCTTGTTCCATCACATATTGCAACGCGACCTGTTTGATTGGTGCGAATGTGTCTTTTAACAGGATCGTTATCACGTCATGATCGACATCCCGACCCGACCTGAGCAGATATTGCATCGCATTCACTCTGACCAAAGGGTCGTGATGCAACATCGCCTGAGTGAAGATCTGCCTCAGCGGAAACAGCTCACATTCAACCAGAATATCCAGCGCTAACCTGGCAACCGTTTTATCTTCCGAGCACAACCCCACGAGTAGCGACGGCGCGTGCGCCTCCTCGGCCAGAAAACTCACGATATCATCGACCAACGGCTGATGATTTTCCCGCTGGCACTGCAACAGCCAGAAAATCGCAGGCAAGTTTTCAACAAAATGTGCTGCGTTATACGACGTTAATAGCCGTCTCACACTCTGTCTGGCCGATCGACGTACTGGTTCTGCCCAGTCGTTCACTCGTTCAATCATCGCCGGTAATGCAGAGACCTCATCCATGAGGCCCAGACACCGCACCGCACACTGCCGGATATGACCGTTATAGTGGCGAGTGAGCCCGATGAGGCGCGATGCCTCACCTAGCGAGCCTGACTGCGCAGGCTGATAGTCGTTATCTGACGATGCCAGCAGCTTGTCCAACTGATGTAGGAGTGAGTCACATGATTCCATATTCCCTGCCCTCTTCTTTTTCCATTGTCCCACAGGGGCCTTACGCCATCACAGCCCGATACAGGAGTGCATCCAGCACCGAATCATCAACAGCCTTACTGTCTGGCAACATTGCCGGACTATCGGCATCGTTCAGCATCTGCATGATGAACGCGTGGATAACATCCCGACGCGGACCGTATTCCGCCTCCCCCGAGCGCTGTTTGATCGCCAGCAGTTGATGAACTTCAGCCAGCAGACGTGGATCGTCCACCGTTCCTGCAAGCAACTGCGAAAAACGCATGGGCGGCATACCTTTTCCAGCTTCTATCCAGCGTACTGCCAGCAACGGACGCAAAACGTAGAAATACTTTTTTAGGCGAACCATGTCGCCTTGCAGGTAACCGCGAAAGTTTTTACGCGCCATCGACAGATAGTGCCAGCGCGCCTTGGACGGCGAGAACCACGTCGGCACCGCCGCCCGAAGCGCGGACATGGCCTCCCGTTCTTCCTGATAGACAACGGGAGAATCCAGCCACTCTATCAACGTCGGGTTAGCTCGCTTGAGTAAACCGAGCGCTTTACGCCATTCCCAACCGCAGACATCCAGCTCATCGTCGATGGGTAGCTCTATCACATCGCGCTGCGCTTCAACGCGCAAATACCACTCAGGACGATGCACGTAGAGAAATCGCACGTCGTAGTCGCTGTCCGGGGAGGCAAATCCCCAGCCACGGCTGCCCGATTCACAGGCATAAAGCACTTTTACCTGATAACGTTCTTCTACATCCTGTAAGACTAATTTTATCCGCGTCCGCATGGCAGCATCGACGCAATAATCCGTTTCCATCATGATCTCATCCTTTAACACACACCACCTGGCGCAGCGTATGTACTATTTCCACCAGCGACGACTGTGCCGCCATCACCTTATCGATATCTTTGTACGCCATCGGAATTTCATCGATCACGTCGCTGTCTTTTCTGCATTCAACGTGCGCGGTTGCACGAATCTGATCGGCTACGGTGAAGCGTTTTTTCGCCGCAGTACGGCTCATCGTTCTCCCCGCACCGTGGCTACAGGAACAGAAGCTCTCTTCGTTCCCTAATCCACGCACGATGAAGCTCTTCGCGCCCATCGACCCCGGAATAATCCCCATTTGGCCTTTCTGCGCCGACACCGCCCCTTTACGGGTGATCAGCACCGATTCACCAAAGTGCGTTTCGCGCTGCACGTAGTTATGGTGGCAATTCACGGCTTCCTGCTGAGTAGTAAACGGCTTCGTCACAATACGGGACAGCGCCGCCAACGTATGCGACATCATCACTTCACGGTTATGACGAGCAAAATCCTGTGCCCATTCCACCGCTTCGATGTAATCGTCAAAATGCAGGCTACCTTCCTCGAAATAGGCCAGATTACGGTCCGGCAGATTCGCAATGTGCTGCTGCATATCTTCTTGCGCCAGCTTGATGAACAACGATCCAATCGCATTACCGACGCCACGTGACCCGCTGTGCAACATCACCCACACGCGATCTGCTTCGTCCAGACAGATCTCAATAAAGTGGTTACCGGTTCCTAACGTTCCCAGATGCTGATAGTTGTTGGTTTTCAGCAACTGAGGATATTTATCCGTCAAACGTTTAAAACGTGGTTCCAGCAATGACCAGTGAACATCCACCGTCTGCGGCGGGGTATGCCAGGAACCGACGTCACGTTTGGAACGTGTTGCGCTACTACGTCCGTGCGGCACTGCCTGCTCAATCGCGCTACGCAGTCCCAGAAGGTTATCAGGCAGGTCACTGGCAACCAGTGACGTACGCACGGCAATCATCCCACATCCGATATCCACTCCCACTGCGGCAGGAATAATCGCGCCACGCGTCGGGATCACACTACCAATCGTCGAACCTTTTCCCAGATGCACATCCGGCATTACCGCCAGGTGTTTAAAAATGAACGGCATTTTGGCCGTATTCAGCAGTTGGTCACGAGCTTCCGGCTCCACAGGTACGCCCTGCGTCCACATTTTTACGGACGCGCTATTCACTGGCGACATCATGTCGTAATCCTGCGTGTTCATCTCTTCCATTTTTATTCCCTTTGTTTGTCGTCGTTTGCCATAGACATAGCGAAAGGCGTGCCATTTTTCTAAAAAAGACGAAAATAAAACATAATCATTTGATAAATAAATAATAAAAAACTTAACACCGAAACTAGCGCCAGAAAAACAGAACAGGTAAATTATCCCATAGGATAATAATTTATAATCAGGTATAGCATGAAGCGTCGTGTTGTTATTGGTGTACTCGGTACCAAGTTGGACAAACGAGGGAAACGGGAGAATCGCTGGACAAAGTGGCGACCTACCGTCGGCCTGTGCCAGCAACCCGATTTTCCGGTCGATAGACTGGAACTGCTGCATCAGTCACGTAACGGGGGAATGGCACAACAGGTGGCGGAGGATATCGCCTCGGTGTCACCCGCGACGCAGGTGACGCTTCAGACCGTTGAACTGCGCGATCCGTGGAATCTGGAAGAGGTCTATAGCGCTTTTCTGGATTTCGCAAGCCGCTATACCTTCGATACCGAGAACGAAGAGTATTTTGTTCACATCACCACTGGCACCCACGTCGTACAGATCTGCTGGTTCCTACTGACGGAAGCCCGCTACCTACCCGCCAAACTGCTGCAAACCGCGCCGGGAGAACAAGCGGATCGCCCGGCACCGCAAGGTATCTATTCCATTATCGATCTGGATCTTAGCCGCTACGCCACACTTACCAGCCGCTTTCAACACGAGCAGCAGCGTTCCGTCTCGTTCCTGAAATCTGGCATTGAGACGCGTAACGCGACGTTTAACGCGCTGATCGACCAGATTGAACGTGTCGCGCTACGCTCCACCGCGCCGATGCTCCTGACCGGCCCGACGGGCGCGGGGAAATCCTTTCTGGCACAGCGCATCTATCAGCTACGCCAGTCGCGCCATTTGGTGAGCGGTCGCTTCATCGCCGTCAACTGTGCCACGCTGCGCGGCGATAACGCGATGTCAACGTTGTTCGGCCACGTAAAGGGGGCATTTACCGGTGCGTTACAGGCAAGAACGGGGCTGTTACGTGAAGCGGATGGCGGCATGCTGTTTCTGGATGAAATTGCCGAACTGGGGCTGGATGAACAGGCGATGTTGCTCAAGGCCATTGAAGAAAAAAGATTTTTACCGTTTGGCTCGGATAAGGAGGTCAGTAGCGATTTCCAGTTGATTGCTGGCACGCACCGTAATCTGCACGAGTGGATCGCACAGGGTAAATTTCGTGAAGATCTCTATGCGCGTATCAATATGTGGACGTTCCCTCTGCCGGGACTGGCTGAGCGCCGGGAAGACATCGAACCCAACATTGACTACGAGCTGCAACGCTTTGCGCGTGACCACCAAACGCAGATCCGTTTCGATAAAGACGCACGCCAGCGCTACCTGACCTTTACCTGCTCGCCACAGGCCGCTTGGCGCGGCAACTTTCGCGAACTCGGTTCTTCTATCGCCCGTATGGCGACGCTAGCGGAACAAGGTCGCATCACCGCTGCACTGGTAGAAGAAGAAATTGCCCGTCTGCAAACCAGTTGGCAGATCGATACGCCAGCAGTTGCGCTATCCCCCGAACTGCCGCCAGAACTTGCTAACATCGACCTCTTTGAGCAACGCCAACTTGAAACCGTACTCGATGTCTGTCGCACATCTAATTCGCTCTCCGAAGCGGGTCGCCGCCTGTTCGCCGTCTCGCGCCAGCAAAAACAAAAGCCTAACGACGCTGACCGACTACGTAAGTATCTGGCACGTTTTGGGCTAAGTTGGGAAGCGTTAAAACTAAAGGGATGAAATGAAAGGTGGCATCGAAGCATTCAGCCTGTCGATGAAGCAGATTGAATGTCCTCTGGCGTCATCGCGATGCACATGATGGTATGCCCATCATTCAGGCAGAGGCTATCGATCAATACAAAAAATTTGATACATTGCGCTCTTATTTTTCGCTCACACTTACACAACATATCCGGGCACCACATCGAGCAAAGGGTATAACAACAAGCAACATCGCATTGCAGAAAAAAATTACTTCAAAACCAATGGAAAGCAAACCGTAGAGAAATAGTATTAATAATCATTAGGTTAATCTATTGTTAACACTTATATCATTCGCGGTAATACTTCACGTTTCTGCTACTTTCAGATTAACTACATCTGGTTATAAGAAAAAATTAATCAGTGACACAGACTATATTTTTCCCGAATTTTGCTCACTAAGCTGGCATCAGTTACCGCGTCTGCTGGCGGGATAATATGAGGTAAACTACCGTTTATCTCGTTGCTTCATTGAGCAAGCTCCCTTATACCGCAGGCAATAACACATGGTTAAACGAATAATGTCCGCCAATAAATCGATCGATATGTATGCAGTCCACGTCTTTGTGACGATGGCTGAGGCAGGGAGTATGACAGCAGCCGCTACGCGACTGGGTCTGACCCCCTCTGCCGTTTCGCAAACGATCAGATTACTGGAAGAGGAATTCGGCGTGATGTTGGTCAATCGGGCGAGACGCCCTTTTGTCCTCACCCCCTATGGTATCGCGTTGAAAAATCGGGGAGAAGTGCTTACCGAAGAAATTGCGAACCTGAAAGCACAGGTTCTGGAAGCCGGGAAAGGCATCAAGCCCGACTTGCGGATCGGTTTGGTTGACTCTTTTGCCATCACGTGTGGCCCCATATTCACTAAGCGCCTGATGAACAATTCATCACAGCTGTTGATTCGCACCGGGCTGAGCTCTCAGCAGGGTGAAGCGCTGATGCGACGTGAACTTGACCTTATCGTCACCAGCGATCCGCTAATCGACACCGATGGCGTTGTGCGTTACCGCCTATTTTCAGAAGGCTACTTCATTATTACGCCACCCGAATATCGCAAACGTATAAAAACCATCGAAGATATTCGCGAGTTGTCTGCCGCACTACCGCTGGTAAGGTTTAATCGTAACTCACAGATCGGTATGCAGATTGAACGTTACTTGCGCAGAATCGATATTCGCGTACCCAATATGCTTGAGTTCGATAATGCGGACACATTGACGTCCATGGTTGCGGCTGGCATCGGCTGGGCTGTCACCAGCCCCATCAGTTTTCTACAGTCGGAAACTTACTCTCGTCAGGTTTTGACACATATGCCTGATCAGTTAAACATTAAACGTTCACTTTATATTGTCGGACATCGCGATGAATACAGCGCATTCTTTGACGAAGCCTGTGATGTAACACATGAAATTATTAAGACCGTATTTATTCCAAAACTGGAGAACCTTAATCGAGGAATAGAAAAGCTGGTTTCTATTAATTCAGATAACACCGAACAGTAAGGCTTTATTTTTCGATCATTAGGGCCGCGTGATCGATGTAGATAGAACTTAAAATTAAATGAGACGACAAATGTATATGTCATTGGTCGTCCTAATAAAATAATTATTCGATCACGATTTAATAAAATCGTGAGGGTCAGGTATTACCTTATTAACAAATTGGCTATACCAAAAATAATTCAAATTGCGTGGTAAAACGTTAGCATTTTTAACGCCGCAAGCAGCTTGAAGTATGACGGGTATAAATACCATCAAATGCAATCGAGCAAGATAAAGGAATAATAGTTATGTCAAATAACATTCGTATAGAAGAAGACCTATTAGGTACACGTGAAGTTCCCGCTGATGCGTACTATGGCGTTCACACCCTGCGGGCTATCGAAAACTTTTATATCAGTGAAAATACCATCAGTGATATTCCCGAATTTGTACGTGCGATGGTTATGGTAAAAAAATCCGCCGCATTAGCAAACCGGGAACTACAAACCATCCCGCGTAAAATTGCTGATACCATTATTCAGGCTTGTGATGAAGTGCTGAATAATGGCAAATGCCTGGATCAATTCCCTGTTGACGTCTACCAGGGTGGCGCTGGCACCTCTGTCAATATGAATACCAACGAAGTGTTGGCAAATATTGGTCTGGAACTGATGGGGCACCAAAAAGGCGAATATCAATACCTTAATCCAAATGACCATCTGAACAAATGCCAATCGACCAACGATGCTTATCCAACCGGATTCCGTCTGGCCGTTTATAGCTCTATCCTGAAATTGGTGGATTCAATCACGCTGTTGGGTGAAGGCTTTGAACGGAAAGCGAAAGAATTTGAAAATATTCTGAAAATGGGCCGGACTCAGTTACAAGATGCCGTACCAATGACGCTGGGTCAGGAATTTCATGCATTCAATATCCTGTTGAAAGAAGAAAATCGCAACCTGCTGCGTACCGCAGAATTGCTGCTGGAAGTGAATTTAGGTGCAACGGCAATCGGTACCCGTTTGAATACGCCGGATGAATACCAGCATTTGGCCGTTCAATATCTGGCAAAAGTCAGCGGATTACCCTGTGTTCCTGCCGAGGATCTGATTGAAGCCACATCAGATTGCGGTGCCTATGTAATGGTACATAGCGCGCTTAAACGTGTAGCAGTCAAACTGTCGAAGATCTGTAACGATCTGCGTTTGCTTTCTTCCGGCCCACGTACCGGTCTGAACGAAATCAACCTGCCAGAGTTGCAAGCAGGATCGTCCATTATGCCGGCGAAAGTTAACCCGGTCGTGCCAGAAGTGGTTAATCAGGTTTGCTTCAAGGTCATCGGCAATGATACCTGCGTCACCATGGCAGCAGAAGCCGGACAACTCCAACTCAACGTGATGGAACCCGTTATTGGTCAGGCCATGTTCGAATCCATCCAGATTCTGTCTAACGCTTGTCGTAACCTATTGGAAAAATGCGTTAATGGCATCACTGCCAACAAAGACGTATGCGAAACGTATGTCTTCAATTCTATCGGCATCGTGACCTACCTGAACCCGTTCATCGGCCACCACAATGGCGACATTGTTGGGAAAATCTGTGCTGAAACAGGTAAAAACGTGCGTGAAGTCGTTCTGGAACGTGGGTTACTCACCGAAGAACAACTGGATGACATCTTCTCTATTCAAAACCTGATGCATCCGGCTTATAAAGCCAAACGCTACACCGACGAAAAAGAATCTGTTTAATCACCTTTCTCACCATTAACGATGAGGCACAGGGCTAACGCCATGTGCCTATTTTCGGAATAATAACAAAACCATAAAAATCAAAATAATACTCTGTTCGCTATTTTCAGGATGCCATGACGCTCCCTAAGGGGAAGAGGTTGGAGGAAGAGAAATCAACCGTTCAATATCTCAGCGACATGAAAGATAGCGGATAAAGCAAATTGTTTTAAGGAGCATTGTATGCTGGTTCCAGAACTCATTATTGTGCTGTTCGCCATCTATATTGGGGCACGGCTAGGAGGCATAGGCATTGGCTTTGCGGGTGGCCTGGGTGTATTAATTCTCACCCTGGGCTTCCATATAAAACCAGGCGCTATTCCTTTCGACGTCATCGAAATCATCATGGCAGTTATCGCCGCCATCGCGGCAATGCAGGTGGCTGGAGGCATGGACTATCTCGTCAGTCTGGCTGAAAAACTCCTCCGACGTCAGCCTAAGTACGTCACTTTTCTCGCGCCAATTGTCACTTATTTTATGACGTTATTGGCTGGTACGGGGCATACCGCCTTCTCAACCCTACCGGTAATCGCAGAAGTCGCCAAAGAACAAGGCATCAGGCCGTCACGTCCGCTGTCAATCGCCGTAGTTGCCTCTCAGGTTGCCATCACCGCGTCACCCATTTCTGCCGCCGTGGTATTTGTTGCGGGAATTCTAGAGCCCTATGGCATCAGTTATTTGCTGCTGCTGGGGATCTGCATTCCAACAACGCTGGCTGCCGTTTTACTCACCGCGATCGTCACCAATTTCTTAGGAAAAGAGCTGAAAGACGACGAGATTTATCAGGAACGTTTGAAAAAAGGCGAAGTTGCTTTACGTAGTGCGAAAACACAGGAAATCAAACCGGGTGCGAAGCTTTCCGTCCTGTTGTTCTTACTCGGTATCATTGCCGTTGTATTCTATGCCACTGCCATCAGCGATACGGTCAAACTGATTACCGATCCAGTGTTGCCGCGTAATGAAGCCATCGTTGTGTTTATGCTGACAATCGCAACGCTCATCAGCATCACGTGTAAAATTGACAGCGGAAAAATACTCGCGGCCGGTACGTTTAAATCGGGCATGAGTGCGTGTGTTTGCGTCATGGGTGTCGCATGGTTAGGCGATACTTTTGTTAAAGCACACATTACCGACATTCAGGAAACTGCGGGAACGCTCCTGCAAAGCTATCCGTGGATGCTGGCTGTCGTGATGTTTTTTGCTGCCATGTTGCTCTACTCTCAGGCGGCGACCGCCAAAGCACTTATGCCAGCGGCATTAATGCTGGGTGTCTCTCCTGTAACAGCTGTCGCATCATTTGCGGCGGTGTCTGCACTGTTCGTTTTGCCAACCTACCCCACGTTACTGGCTGCCGTTGAAATGGACGATACCGGTTCAACCCGCATTGGGAAATATGTGTTTAACCACTCATTCCTGATCCCCGGTGTACTAACCATTGCCTTGTCAGTCATATTCGGGTTTATCCTTGGCAACATTCTGTTGTAGTACGTACCGCAAACAGGTCGACGATTAATCATCGTTTAGCCCTATCTAAAAACCATGAAGAAACCAGAAAATACGGGTTTCTTCATGTTATTAAACTGCACAATTCGGAAAAAATGTACGAATGACGTACCGGCCAGTATCAGAAATAACCAACGCGGTATATCGTCAAAAAATTAACGTACTACCCTGCGATGCAACTTATTTTTGATATGAATCTTCACCGCTAATTCTCATTATTTTTTAATTCCATGCAGGATTTATTGAATCTTTTCAAGATGAATACTCCAGATGCTGGAATAGTAAATTGAATAGCTGAAAATAAAAACGAATCGACGTAATCAAAATCTATCGTCGTAATGGTAAAGAGATATATTATCACTGCCATTATAACTAAAAAGTATTTTTTCATCACTGAATACAACAGAATAGAAGCGAAGAAACATATAAAAAAGTGACCAGAGATGATAACTAATGCTACAAAATCCCAACTGTTTAAAAAACTTTTTCTTTCCCCATCCACACCTTCAAAAAAGGTATACAAAAATGCCATAAAGCACAAAACCAATGTGGGCATTAAAAAAGTTACAACAACACGTGATTTACTCATTTATTCCTCATTCCTTTTTCTTTGAATCCCTATACTAAAAATCAACTGTACCATTTTCATCGGCTACGCTCATTACCCGCCTCTTTTGGATTTTACGCTATAGTGCCGGCACGTCGTTAAAAACGATAACGCGTTGTCAGTAACTCAAATTATAAAGCCCCATGTTACCACGAGGCTTTTGTGCTTACCCGACTCACTTGCGTTGGAGAAGTCGGTTAACGCTTACAGCACAGCAACAACCATAGCTTACGCCAGAACTTGCCCTGACCAATGCCCGCTAAGCGTTAAATACCTATAGCGTCTGTTTTCTCCTGACGATAAACAATCATGAATACATCATGTCGATGTACTCATTTTGTCATTTTAATCTGTATAAATAACCAGTACATTTAATCCATATAAAAAAGTGGAGATAGTACTGTGATTACTCGAATGAAAACACAATGTAAAGACGACACGTGTCCATCCTGTGTCGTAGCAGGCGGTTTTATCTTTCTTGCTCACCACTCAGGAGGACATGAAAAAGATGACGTCGAGTTTCAGATCCGAGCTTCTTTGAATGCATTACGCAAAACGCTACAGTCAGTGAATGCTGATCTGGTGGATCTCGTTCAACTAAATCTTTATTTGAGGCATCGCGCCAACTTTAGTCAAACCAGGGATATCTTTCGTGAGTATTTTTCCGAACAGGAATTTCCAGCCAGAACGACCGTGTTTACTGATTTCGTCAATGAACGTTGTCTGTGCATGGTGGATGGTGTGGCGTATAAACCGAGTGATGCGTAGCAGAATTGTATTGGGGCACATCCCTGAATGAAAAAAAGCCCCGTTTTGCAACGAGGCCTGGGTACTTACCCTACTACCGCTGGAAATCGGTTAGCGCTTACAGCGCAGCGATAACCGCTTGCTGTTCCAGCAGTTTGGCTTTTGCTACGGCGTAGCCGTCCAGTTTCTCACGTTCTTTGGCAACGACCGCTTCCGGTGCTCGCGCCACAAAGCCTTCGTTGGACAGCTTGCTTTCGATTCGGCCAATCTCAGCTTCGATTTTCGCCACTTCCTTCGCCAGACGATCCAGCTCTGCTGCTTTGTCGATCAGACCCGCCATCGGAATTAGCAGCTCGGCGCCATCAATTAGCTTAGTGACGGAAACCGGACCTTTCTCTCCTGCAGGCAGTAGCGTAATGCTTTCCAAACGCGCCAGCGTTTGAATAAAGCTACGGTTTTCTTCCACACGACGCTGTGCTTCAGCTGTGGCGTCACGCAGTAAAACTTCTAACGGTTTACCCGGCGCGATATTCATTTCTGCACGAATATTACGTACCGCGATAATCGCCTGCTTGATCCACTCCAGATCGTTCAGCGCCAGCGTATCTTCCTGCGCAGCATCGAACTCTGGGAACGGTTGCAGCATGATGGTGTCGGCACTAATACCTTTCAGTGCTTTAACGCGTAGCCAGATGGTTTCGGTAATGAACGGAATAATCGGATGCGCCAGACGCAGCAGAGCTTCCAGTACAGTAACCAGCGTATGGCGCGTACCGCGCAGTTCCGCTTCTGAGCCGCCATTCATCACCGGCTTCGTCAGTTCCAGATACCAGTCACAGAACTGGTTCCAGGTAAATTCGTACAGAATGTTGGCCGCAATATCAAAGCGATAGCCGTCCAGCGCTTCGCGGTAGGCTTTCACCGTACGGTTGAATTCTGCCAGAATCCAGCGGTCAGCCAGCGACAGCACTTTCTCGCCTGCGCCAAAACCACAATCCTGATCTTCGGTGTTCATCAGCACAAAACGGCTGGCGTTCCACAGCTTGTTACAGAAGTTGCGGTAACCTTCCAGACGCTTCATATCCCAGTTGATGTCGCGACCGGTAGAAGCCAGCGCCGCCAGCGTGAAGCGCAGGGCATCCGTACCGTGAGGTTCGATACCATTCGGGAATTGCTTCTCGGTGCGCTTGCGGATTTTTTCCGCCAGCTGCGGCTGCATCATGTTGCCAGTACGTTTTTCCAGCAATGCTTCCAGCGAAATGCCGTCCACCATATCCAGCGGGTCGATGACGTTCCCTTTGGATTTAGACATCTTCTGGCCTTCCTCATCACGGATCAGGCCAGTCATGTAGACGGTGTGGAATGGCACCTGCGGTTTGCCGTCTTCATCTTTGATGAAGTGCATGGTCAGCATGATCATGCGGGCAATCCAGAAGAAAATGATGTCGAAGCCGCTGACCATCACGCTGCTGGGATGGAAGGCTTTCAGATCCGGCGTTTGCTCCGGCCAGCCCAGCGTAGAGAACGTCCACAGCCCGGATGAGAACCAGGTATCCAGTACATCTTCGTCCTGATTCAGAACGACATCATCCGCGAGGTGGTTTTCGCTACGGACTTCCGCTTCGTTACGACCAACATAGACGTTGCCGTTCGCATCGTACCAGGCTGGGATACGGTGCCCCCACCACAGTTGACGGGAGATACACCAGTCCTGAATATCGCGCATCCAACTGAAGTACATGTTTTCGTACTGTTTCGGCACGAACTGAATGCGGCCATCTTCCACGGCTTCTACCGCCGGTTTAGCCAGCACGGCAGCGCGCACGTACCACTGGTCGGTCAGCATCGGTTCAATCACCACGCCACCACGGTCGCCGTAAGGCACGGTTAGATCGTGCGCTTTGATCTCTTCCAGCAGGCCAAGTTCATCGAATGCGGCGACGATCGCTTTACGTGCGGCAAAACGTTCCATGCCCTGGAAGGCTTCTGGAATCTCGCTGCTATAAACAGTGCTGGATTCGCCGTTGGTATCAAAAATTTCAGCGCTCTGACGGATATCGCCGTCGAACGTCAGGATGTTGACCATCGGCAACTGGTGGCGTTTACCGACTTCGTAGTCGTTGAAGTCGTGCGCTGGCGTGATCTTCACGCAGCCGGTGCCTTTTTCCATATCGGCATGTTCATCGCCGACGATCAGAATGCGACGGCCAATCAGCGGCAGGATCACTTCTTTGCCGATCAGATCTTTATAGCGCGGATCTTCTGGGTTAACGGCGACGCCAGTATCACCCAGCATGGTTTCCGGGCGAGTGGTGGCGACGACCAGATAATCTTTCCCTTCGGCAGTTTTCACACCATCGGCCAGCGGGTAACGCAGGTGCCACATCGATCCTTTCACTTCGCGGTTTTCAACTTCCAGATCGGAAATCGCGGTACGCAGTTTAGGATCCCAGTTCACCAGACGCTTGCCGCGGTAAATCAGGTCTTCTTTATACAGGCGGACAAAAACTTCTTTCACTGCGTTGGACAGGCCTTCATCCATGGTGAAGCGCTCGCGCTCCCAGTCAACGGAGTTGCCCAAACGACGCATTTGGCGGGTAATGTTGCCGCCGGATTCGCCTTTCCACTGCCAGATTTTGTCGATGAATGCTTCACGGCCGTAATCGTGGCGAGTCTTGCCTTCTTCTGCGGCGATCTTACGCTCAACGACCATTTGCGTGGCGATACCCGCGTGGTCGGTACCCGCTTGCCACAGGGTATTTTTACCCTGCATACGCTGATAGCGGATCAGCGTGTCCATAATGGTTTGCTGGAAAGCATGGCCCATATGCAAGCTGCCAGTGACGTTGGGCGGCGGGATCATGATGCTGAAACTTTCTTTACTGGTATCGCCGTTTGGCTTGAAATAGCCTTGTTCTTCCCAGCGCTCGTAGAGCGGCTGCTCGATATCTTGCGGGTTATATTTCGTTTCCATTATGCTCAAAATTCAGTGGGTTGGCGGCTGAGCCGTCGTCAATTGGAAGCCGACGCTGCGATAGGCTTTATAGCGGTCGCGCGCCAACTGTTTCAGAGATTCTTCGTAAGGGACAAAGTCTATCACTTCATGGAAAGCGGTGGCAAAATCTGCGAAGTACGGCAGCAGGCTGATAAGTAAATCACGAGGAGCATTACCTCGCCGCTCCGGCCAGGCAAGCTCCACCGGTGCTCCCTGACGTGGACCTTCCCCTGCCAGGTTATGTGGAACAAAGCTATGTGGATCACGTTGCCACAACGCTTCATCCAATCGCATCGCCTGCTGTTCATTTTCGCAAGCAATCAGTACTCGCTTTCCCGCTCGCCAACGTTCCGCTGCCAGTGTACATGCCAGCGCCTCAAAAGCGCTTAGCTCACCACTTTTATTGTCGTGTTCAAGAAGATAGAACGTTGCGTTTTTCATTATCTACACTATGGATAAAGGCCGGAAAACCCGGCCCAATATTGCTGACGCAGTCAGACCCCGTCAATGCGATCCAACAAGCACCATTATTCTACGTCGTTCAGACCCGCTCGGTTAAGCAGGAACTGTGATAACAGCGCCACCGGGCGACCCGTTGCACCTTTAGCTTTACCTGAACGCCATGCCGTACCTGCGATATCCAGATGCGCCCAGCTGTATTTACGCGTGAAACGCGACAGGAAACAACCGGCGGTAATGGCACCACCAGGACGCCCGCCAATATTTGCCATATCGGCAAAATTAGATTCCAACTGTTCCTGGAACTCATCGGTTAATGGCAGACGCCATGCACGATCGCCGGATTGCTCCGATGCACTCAGTAACTCATGAGCCAGCGGATTGTGGTTAGCCATCAGCCCGGTAATGTGGTGACCAAGGGCAATTATACAGGCTCCCGTCAGCGTAGCGATATCAACCACCACATCTGGCTCATAACGTTCAACGTAGGTCAATGCGTCACACAATACCAGGCGACCTTCCGCATCAGTGTTCAGCACCTCGACCGTCTGCCCCGACATGGTCGTTAACACGTCACCAGGACGATAAGCACGCCCATCAACCATATTCTCACAGCCCGCCAGCACACCGATGATATTCAACGGTAGCGCCAGTTCGGCCGCCATACGCATCACACCATAAACCGTGGCCGCACCACACATGTCGTATTTCATTTCGTCCATGCTATCGGCAGGTTTAATAGAGATGCCGCCGGAGTCGAACGTCAGCCCTTTACCTACCAGCACAATCGGACGGGTTTCTGGATTCGGATCGCCTTTATATTCGATCACAGACATCAACGATTCATTCTGCGACCCTTGACCAACGGCCAGATAGGCATTCATGCCCAACTCTTTCATCTGCTGTTCGCCAATCACGCGAGTTGTGATGTTCTGACTATAGGTATCGGCTAACTGGCGAGCCTGTGACGCCAGATAGGCGGCATTACAGATGTTGGGCGGCATATTGCCGAGATCTTTTGCCGCTTTGATGCCAGCCGCAATCGCCAGACCGTGCTGAATGGCTCGCTCGCCACTCGTTAACTCACGGCGCGTCGGCACATTAAACACCATCTTACGCAATGGGCGACGCAGCTCGACTTTATTACTCTTCAGTTGATCGAAGGTATAAAGCGACTCTTTGGCCGTTTCAACCGCCTGACGCACTTTCCAATAGGTATTACGACCTTTAACGTGTAGTTCAGTCAAAAAACAGACGGCTTCCATCGAGCCGGTTTCATTCAGTGCATTGATCGTTTTCTGAATGACCTGCTTGTACTGCCGCTCATCAAGCTCACGTTCTTTACCGCAACCAATGAGCAAAATACGCTCGGAAAGAATGTTAGGTACATGGTGCAATAGCAATGATTGCCCCACCTTGCCTTCTAATTCGCCGCGGCGCAGCAACGCGCTGATATAGCCGTCGCTGATTTTATCGAGCTGCTCGGCAATCGGCGACAGGCGACGCGGTTCAAATACACCGACGACAATGCAGGCACTGCGTTGTTTTTCCGGGCTACCGCTTTTTACGCTGAACTCCATGTACTCTCCTGAATCTTAAAGACAAAAGCGGGATCAACGGCTAGAATGTGACACTCCGTAATACTTTCCCGCCGTTGCGTTAACCTAACCTGTGTTAATCTTAACGACGTAGCGAATCTGTTTTGGTGACTAATAAGCAGGTTCTGATACAACTGCTCGAACGCAGTATGTTGTAATACCGCTTTAGCTACGAAGGTTGCCACAAATGAGTATAAATGGCGAGTTAGCGAAGAAACTATCGACTTTCCTGCAAAAAGACAAGTTTTCACAGGCGTAATTAAGCGTGATCATCATTCGATATCTGGTACGGGAAACCTTTAAGAGCCAACTGGCCATCCTTTTCATTCTGTTACTGATTTTCTTTTGTCAGAAACTCGTGAGAATACTGGGCGCGGCCGTTGATGGTGACATCCCGACAAATTTGGTTATCTCCCTGCTGGGATTAGGTGTGCCAGAAATGGTGCAGCTTATTCTGCCATTAAGTCTGTTTCTCGGATTATTAATGACGTTTGGCCGACTCTATGCCGAAAGTGAGATCACCGTCATGCATGCCTGCGGGCTGGGGAAAAGCGTCCTGCTGAAAGCGGCGCTGGTACTGGCTGTACTGACAGCAATGATGGCGACCATCAATGTACTGTGGCTCAGCCCCTGGTCCTCTCGACACCAGGACATCGTGTTGGCAGAAGCGAAAGCCAACCCCGGCATGGCGACGCTTGTTGAAGGGCAGTTTCAATCGGCCCAAGGCGGCAATGCCGTACTGTTCGTCGGTAATGTAAAGGGTAAAGAGTTTGAGCACGTTTTCCTGGCACAGCTACGACCCAATGGTAATGCCCGGCCTTCTGTCGTCGTCGCCGATCGCGGCCACGTCACGCAAAATAGCGAAGGCACTCAGGTGGTAACGTTAGATAACGGCTCTCGCTATGAAGGGACCGCGCTGCTGCGTGATTTTCGTATTACCGACTTCACCAATTATCAGGCTGTGGTAGGTCATCAAACGGTGACGTTAAAAAACAGCGACGTACAACAGATGGATATGCGAACGCTGTGGGCCTCTGACGCGAATGATGCTCGCGCTGAATTTCACTGGCGTTTGACGCTCATTGTCTCGGTGCTCATTATGGCGTTTATGGTTGTGCCGCTCAGCGCGGTTAACCCACGTCAGGGACGCGTACTGAGCATGTTACCCGCCATGTTGCTCTACCTGATTTTCTTCCTGCTACAAAGCTCACTGCGCTCCAATGCCAGCAAAGGAAAAATCGACCCGATGCTTTGGATCTGGCTGACTAACCTGGTTTATTTTGGTATCGCCGTCATGCTCAACCTTTGGGACAGCGTTCCAATGCGCAGAGTGCGGGCTCGTTTGAAGACACGTTCTTTTAAAGAACAAGGGGCGGCCTGATGTTTGGTGTATTAGACCGTTATATCGGAAAAACCATTTTCAATACCATCATAACGACGTTGTTTATGCTGGTATCGCTCTCCGGCATTATCAAGTTTGTCGATCAGTTGCGTAAGGTTGGACAAGGCGATTATTCAGCCTTAGGTGCCGGACTGTATACATTACTCAGCATCCCAAAAGAAATTGAGACTTTCTTTCCAATGGCCGCCCTACTCGGTGCTTTACTGGGTCTGGGAACGCTGGCAACCCGCAGCGAACTCGTTGTTATGCAAGCAGCGGGCTTCACGCGTCTGCAAATTGCCGCCGCCGTCATGAAAACCGCCATCCCCTTGGTTTTGCTTACGATGGCGATCGGAGAATGGATTTCTCCCCAGGGGGAACAGATGGCGAGGAATTATCGCTCCCAGATGATTTCAGGGGGATCGATGATTTCCACGCAGGGAGGACTGTGGGCGAAAGATGGCAATGATTTCATCTATATCGAACGGGTGGTTGATGATAAGGAACTTTCCGGCGTCAACATCTACCATTTCGATAACCAAAACAAACTGTTGTCCGTTCGCTACGCTGCCTCTGCCGAGTTTGAGAAAGAACGAAATGTATGGAGACTGTCGCAGGTTGATGAATCAGATTTAAGCGACGGCAAACAGATTAGTGGCAGCCAAACGCTCAGCGGTGAATGGAAGACCAACCTCACGCCAGATAAACTGGGCGTCGTCGCGCTGGACCCCGACGCACTATCGATCCGTGGGCTGTATGACTACGCCAAATACCTAAAACAAAGCGGGCAGGAATCAAATCGCTACCTATTCAACATGTGGAGCAAAATCTTTGCACCATTCTCTGTGGCGGTGATGATGCTCATGGCGGTATCTTTCATCTTTGGACCGTTGCGTAGCGTGTCAGCAGGAACACGTATCGTAATAGGTATCAGCTTCGGTTTCTCCTTCTACGTGCTGGATAAAGTTTTTGGTCAGCTAAGTCAGGTCTATGGCCTATCGCCGATACTGGGTGCCATCTTGCCCAGTTCAGTGTTCCTGATTATTAGCGTCGTCTTATTGTTGAAACGCCGCTAACATCACTAAAGAATGTATGAAAAAGCGCTGTGGGAAATGATACAGCGCTTTTTTTGTATCTGATCCCCCTTTCCGAGACGGCAAGAAACGGCATTTTCCCTCGCTAAATGGCGTTAACACCTTGCCAGAGATGATTTTTTCAGCACTTAACCTAATACAAGCAGGATTAGAGTTGCGCGTGTGTCATCAAACGGTATAATGCACCCGTTTTCCGCATACTACTTCTGTGCCGAAGTGGCGAAATCGGTAGACGCAGTTGATTCAAAATCAACCGCCGCAAGGTGTGCCGGTTCGAGTCCGGCCTTCGGCACCATCGTATGAAAATCAAGTCACCTTAGGGTGGCTTTTTTTATGTCCGTAATCGTCCAGTAACGTCCATATAACATTGTAAAATAACGATTTTAATTTACTTCTCATCTCTGCGATTTTGTCTGTTTTATCCACAGTGGTCTTTTTTCGTCCATTGACATCCAGATGATTTGGGGGTCAAGATGAGGGTCAATTCACTTCGATTATGAGTTGACCCCCAAATTATGGCACTGACCGACGTTGTTGCCCGTACCGCCAAGCCTCGCGAGAAAGCCTATAAGCTCGCGGACGCGCATGGCCTGTATCTTTTGGTGAGTCCTAACGGCTCTAAGCGCTGGTATCTCAAATACCGCTTTGAAGGTAAGGAAAGTCGGATTGCGTTCGGTGCCTATCCGCTAGTCTCGCTGGCAAAGGCCAGAGAGAAACGTGATGAGATACGATTGCTGTTGTTGGAGGGCATCCACCCAACGGAAAAGCGCGAAGAAGAAAAAGAGCAGGCACAAGAAGCGTTGAATACTTTTGCAAAGGTCGCGCAGGACTGGCATCGAAACATTAGCCAAAACCGGTGGTCAGAAACGCACGCCGGACGGGTATGGCGCGATATGGAACGAAATTTACTGCCTGCTATCGGCATCGCCATATTGCCGACCTGAAAACTAAAGGCCTGCTGGAGCCGCTGAAAGTCGTCGAACAGAACGGTCATCTTGATTTGGCGTCACGGCTGCGCCAGCGTGTCACCGATATCATGCGCTTCGCGGTGCAAAACGATCTGATAGAGCGCAACCCCGCGCAAGACCTCTCCGGGGCGATAGCCGCGCCAAAAGCCACCCATCGGCCAGCCCTGAAGCTGAATAAACTGCCTGATTTTCTGGCACGGATAGAACGCCACAAAGGGCGGGCGTTAACCAGACTGGCGTTAAAACTCACGCTGTGCGTTTTTATCCGCTCCAGTGAGCTACGTTTTGCCCGCTGGCCGGAAATCGATTTTAAACGTGCCATGTGGACGATACCGGCTGAACGTGAAGCCATTCCCGGCGTGAAGCATTCGCAGCGCGGCGCAAAGATGCGCTCTGAACATCTGGTGCCGTTATCCCGACAGGCTTTAGCGCTGCTGGAAGAGATTAAGGCCATCAGCGGTGCTCATGAACTGATTTTCCCCGGCGATCGTCGACCAACTAAACCGATGAGTGAAAACACCGTCAACAACGCATTACGAACCATGGGCTATGACACCACTACCGAAGTGTGCGGACACGGTTTCCGCACCATGGCCTGTAGCGCACTGGTTGAGTCCGGCCAGTGGTCGCGGGATGCGGTGGAACGGCAAATGAGTCATCAGGAACGCAATGGTGTTCGTGCTGCCTATATCCACAAAGCGGAACATCTGGATGAGCGTAGGCTAATGCTGCAATGGTGGGCGGATTATCTGGATGCGAATCGGGATGAGTATGTGGTGCCGTATGAGTTTAAAAATATCTGATTCATTAATGAGTTAGCGATGAAAAAAACGGAAAAACCAATGGTGGCGCTTACTTTTTTGATTGAAGAGGCAAAACAGCGTCATCAGAGAGTTTTACAGGGACTTGCTGATGTTGATGCAGGGCGTGTTGTGAATCACTCTGATATGCAGGCATTCATCACCAGACTGAAGAAAGCATAATCGATAGAAATACGGGACGTATCCTGTATCTAAAGCCTATGCATTAAGCTCCGCACCAGCCCCTTTTTTGGGAGGGGCTGGCGCTCATTGTTCTTATGTAGATGATTTTTCCTGCTGTTCACAATACCCAAGTATCATTTCCGCCAGATCGTCTTCCACCATTATAAGTTTACCTTTTTACAGCATATAAGCTGTTTTGTCATTTTACAGCCTATTTGATGTATTTTGTTTTTACAGCTTATAGGATGTATTATGTAAAAACAGCCTATAGTATGTATAAGCATCTAAAATAAGGGTAAGTGCCTTATGAATACTGTTTATCCGTTGAAAACCTTGAATCAGTTACGCCCATTGCTGATTGGCTTTCGCAAAGCTAAGGGAATGACGCAAAAAGACGTGTCTGAAAGGTTAGGTGTAACACAGCAAACCTATGCCCGTCTGGAAGCAAATCCTGGAAGTGCCAGTATTGAGCGCTTGTTTAAAGTGCTTACTGTTCTGGGAGTTGAGGTGGTGCTGTCTTCTGGACCAAGAGTACATTTCTCGATGTCGTCCTCAACAATGGAAGAGCCAGAAAAGCCAATAGACTCACCCGCCAGACGGGAAAAATGGTGACACTATGCCTCGAACACAACAGCGTTTAGCAATATGGATGAATGGAATTCAAGTGGGATTCTGGGAAAAGAGCCGAGGCGAAGATAGGTTGCAATATCTTCCCGAATGGATCGCTGATGAACAGGGAAGACCTTTATCGCTTTCTTTGCTTTTCACCCCCGGTAATCAGCTTTGGCGTGGCAATGTGGTACGCGACTATTTTGATAATTTATTGCCTGACAGCGAAGGTATACGCAGGCGTTTAGCAACGCGTTACCACGCTGATAGCCTTGAGCCTTTTGATCTGTTGGCTGAGCTGGGGAGAGACTGTGTTGGTGCGATACAGTTGCTGAATGGTAATGAGGAGCCTACAGATCTCTTTTCCGTAAAGTATCGTCCGCTTGGTGACGCAGAGATTGCCGCTATATTGCGTAATACAACAGCGGCATTGTTGCCAGGCCGGCAGGATGATACTGACGATTTACGTTTATCGATTGCCGGTGCGCAGGAAAAAACGGCTTTACTCTGGCATGAAGGACAATGGTGTTTGCCAGAAGGTAGTACCCCTACGACGCATATTTTCAAGTTACCACTCGGGCTGGTGGGTAATATGCAAGCGGATATGAATACGTCGGTTGAAAATGAATGGCTATGTTCTTTGATCCTTAAGGAATATGGGATTCTTATCGCAAAAACACAGATTGCGCAGTTTGAAGATCAGAAAGTATTGGTTGTTGAGCGTTTTGACAGAAGATGGTCAAGCGATCAGCAATGGATCATTCGCTTGCCACAAGAGGATATGTGTCAGGCTCTGGGTGTTTCCCCGCTACGAAAATACCAGTCTGATGGTGGGCCGGGGATTTCCGATATTATGGAAATACTGAGTCATTCAGAGCAAGCTGAGCAGGACAAAGCGCAGTTTTTCAGGGCGCAAATTATTTTCTGGCTGATAGCGGCTACTGATGGGCACGCCAAAAATTTCAGTATCGCTATTGAGCCACAAGGTCGTTATCACCTTACGCCGCTTTATGATGTTTTATCGGCATGGCCGGTCATTGGTTCGCGTAATAACCAGATTTCCTGGCAGAAGTGCAAGCTGGCAATGGCTGTTCGGGGTAGCAGTAATTATTACCATCTGTACAGAATTCAACGGCGGCATTGGATCAAGCAAGGTGAGTTAACCGGTCTGGGCAGACGACAGGTTGAAGCCATGATGGATGATATTATCTCCAGAACACCTGAGGTTATTGAACGTGTATCTGCGTTGCTGCCTGAGTCATTCCCACCAGAGCTTGCGGAATGTGTTTTTGACGGTATGCGACAACAGTGTGGTCGGTTACAAGAATTGCACCGTAAATAGGATATTGAAGAACGTCTTGAAGATAATTCACCTTTCAGGCAGGGGTAGCCATAGAACGGTGAGTGACTAGGGAAAGCGATCATAAACATCCCCCACCTTATTCCGTTCCCCTTCAAAGGCGATCAGGCCATCCTTTTCCAGCTTGTCCAGCCAGCGGCTAAACTTCTTGCTTACATCAAAGCCCATTGCCCGCATATCATCCCGTACTAATGAGCGGGTGCATCCTTCACCGTTGGTTGTGCGTGAGCGATGGGCAAGCCCACGAAAACCGGTATGCGGAAACGTTGCTCAACCATGTCGGGATTATCCGAAAAAGCGGACACCTGAAATCACGTCCGAAAGCGGTACTGGTGGATAAGGGACACTCCATAAGGATGCCGATATTAAACGCAGCATTGTCGATGCTGCGTTTGCAAAGAGACTTACTCAGTCAAGGCGCTCACAATACCACGCGCCTGATTAAACAACGTCTGATAATGGCTTTCACGATCGCTAATCCCCTCCTCTACGCCGATGGTGTTATAGAGAAAATCAATTTTTGTATCTTTAACACCCAGATAGTTCATCCCACCATGAATGTAATCGGTCATGTTCTTTTCCCAGCCGTATTTAATAAATCCGGCTTGCGATCCTCCCACCAGCGCGAGCCAGCGGATTTTTTTGTCCTTCAGCTTACAACCTTCACCATAGGCTAAACCATAGTTCCAAACTCGCTCTAAATAGCCTTTAAGCATTGCCGGGAAACCGTACCACCACACCGGAAAGACGAATACCAGGCTGTCTTTGTCATCCAATTCATTGAATAATCGATGGACTTCTGGTGAATAGCATTTCTGCGGATTATTCCAATCTGGTTCATCTTCTACTCTTAATACTGGATCAAAGCCGCTGCGATAGAGATCAAGAGAGGAAACATTGATGCCATGATATATGGCTTCACTCTGTATTTCCTTTACCACCTGGGCGGTTAAAGAGTCACTGCGCGGATGTGTCCATATAATGTACATATTATTTGATTTCATGATGTTACCTAGATTCATTAAGGAGTGACTTTTACTTTACGACGGGAGGATAATTCCGTAAAACGTAGTATTTGAAATGGGTTAATGAAGGATTTTCACTAATGCGCCTGAACTTTTCCGACTTCGCTTCGTTTATCGCCGTCGCACGCCACAAAAGTTTCCGAGCCGCTGGTGATGAGTTGGGGCTTTCTCCCTCGGCCATTAGCCACGCCATAAAACAACTGGAACAACGGCTAAAAATCAGGCTGTTTAATCGTACTACCCGTAGCGTATCGCTTACCGAAGCGGGGTTTAATCTGTTTGAACGACTCCGTCCTGCGTTCGATGAAATTAATACCATGCTAGACGAGGTAAATTGCTTTCGTGATACGCCAATGGGCACCCTGAAAATCAACGCTTCGCGACTCGCTTCACGTTTGGTACTGATCCCGCTTATCGCCGGATTCAGCCGCCAATACCCAGATATCAATGTGGAGATAACCACGGATGACAAACTTGTCGATATCGTCCAGCAAGAATTCGACGCAGGGATCCGACTCAATACCACGGTTGAAAAAGATATGATTGCCGTGCCTATTGGGCCCAAAATCAAATTGGTTGTGGTAGCGACACCTGATTATTTAAATCAGCATCCCGCTCCGGTACATCCTTGCGAGTTGGTTAACCACCAAAGCATTATTTTTCGTTTCCAAAGTGGTCGCCCGTATCTTTGGGAATTTGAAGGTCCCGAGGGAAAACTGGAAGTGGCTCCTGTCGGTAATATCGTGTTGGATGATATGGACTCAGTGCTGGAAGCCGTTCAATGCGGTGTGGGGCTAGGTTATCTCTATTACGAGCAAGTGAAAACGCATCTTATAAGCGGCAAGCTGGTTCAAGTACTGGATGAGTGGCTCCCCGAGCGTCCTAGCTTGCAGCTCTATTATCCTAATCGTCAATATATGCCAAGCCCGCTGCGGACTTTTCTGGATTACATCAAAACGGTGTGATCCACTAAAACACAGGCTATTTCCCTTGAGATAACTCCGACTCTATGTTAATTCAATATAGAGTCAGAGCGATTAATTAACGCTGATGGATAATGAAAAAAAATATATTCAAGCTAACAAATCCAGTATCGGATTCATTAAAATAGCTCATATCTTTAATTCATTAATAATTTACTCCCCGGCTAGGAATATAAAAATCATTCATGGATTCATATTTTTCACATTTTAAAGATCGTTATTTACGACAATAAAGTGCTTGCTATTAACATCGTAATAATACCGCCAAGCGCAGGGATCATCGTTCGACGAACAATCATAAATGGTGAACATTCCCCGGCTTTACTTACGGCAATAATCACGCCAGCGACAGGTGAAATAGCTCGTCCCATTCCTGCCATCAGTTGCATGGGGAGCAACATATGAACCGCATTCATCCCGAATTTGGCAGCGATTGATTGAGCCATACCTGCGAAGGAGAAAAATGCGGCAACGCCTGAACCCGTTAAAACCGCCGTAACACCAACCAAAAGTGTCATAACGATCGTCATGCTGGTAAAACCGAAACCGGCTTTATGAGTAGCATCAAGTAAATAATCCACCGCACCGATAGTCTGCATACCTTGCGCATAAATTTCAGCACAAACTAATAGCGATACGATGCTTGAAAACATGGTGCCCATTCCTTTAAAGAATACTTGCATACCTTTACAACATTCTTTGAAATTACGTTTGATACATAATTCGAATACAAACGCGAGCAATGTTCCGGCCACCATCGCCGTCACGACATCCACTTTTACCGTGTCAATAACCAATGGGCTAAATACCAGAACCAAAATTACCGGGAAAATAGGCAGAAGCGCATATAAACGGGGCGCAGGAACATTGTCCTGTTCGTTATCTCCCTCGGCGGCCTGCTGGACAATAACTTTATGGCCATCTTTCTTATCATAGTATTTTGCAGTGAAGTAAATCAGAGTGGAAACCACAATCATCACCGCAATCGCAACAGGCATTTGGTAATGTGCGAAATATAGCGCAGTTTCGATGCCCGCATGCTTTGCCGCCAAATTTGCTGTACCGACGGCAGGCCCAAGATCCATGAAAGCACACATGCCGATCATGGCGGCTGCCGCGGCTTTACTCACCCCCAATCGGATTAAAACCGGGAAGAACGTCACCAAAAGCAGCATCGCCAACCCGGCGGCGCTTGAAATAGCAACGTGAAGCAACTGGGCAAAGATATATCCAATAGCCAGAATCAGATAAGGCGCTTTGAGCACTTCCAGAGGACGTATACAAATATCAACCATGGCTTTGGAGGCCTTGATATGATCCATATAACTGGCAAAACCACCAGCCGCCATGATGATCAAGCCAATCCCGGCAACCTGAGTAGAAAGTGAACCTTTTACAAAGGCGAAAATATCCATCCAGGTTGATCCTGTGGATTTCGCCTTGCCATAAAGAATACTGTTTTCGGGATAAAAAACAGCGGTGATCGTCAGTAATGCCAAACCTGCCAGCAATAAGATCGCCTGAGGCTGATAGTTTTTGATAATTAACCAAGCAGCGATGATGGTAATAACAATCGCGATAATAAATGCGGTCATAAAAACGCCCTTCTATTTATAAGCTGGAAACGCATTGCCCTGGATGTTTTATCTGTCATTAACGCGATCATTTTGCGTCGTTCTCATCAAGCAACATTCCGGCAACCAACGCGGCGCGCGGTACAATGTCGGCAGGCAGGATATGTTCATGAAGTGCATGGATACCGCTTCCTGTGGCACCCAACCCATCCAACGTGGGAATACCAAGGGCCGCCGTGAAATTACCATCGCTCCCCCCACCGACAGCTTTTCCAGCGACAGAAAACCCTAGCGTTGCGGCAACGTTCTGCGCACGTTTAAGCATTAACTGCGATTGAGGTGTCTGTTCCATCGGTGGACGCGTTTGTCCCCCTTCTATTTTCAGTTGAATACCTGGGATATGAGGGGAGAGATTACTGATAGCATCGTGGATACGTTGCGCTTCTTTTTCATTCGTGACGCGGGTATCGATGCCCAGTTCGGCATTATCCGCAACGACGTTCAATCGACCGCCACCACGCACGAGTCCAACGTTGACGGTTGTCCCATTCTCTGGAGCATTGAGATCGCGCAGGAACAGAATCTGAAATGCCATTTCTTCGATCGCACTGATGCCATCTCCGGGATTATTGCCAGCATGGGCTGCCAACCCAGTAATCGTGATGTGATAACGTCCCGTGCCCTTGCGAGCGACCTTCAACTCACCATTGCTCGTTGCTGGCTCAACCACCAGAACCTGAGCCGAGCCCATTGAGTGACGAGAAAGCCAATCTCTGGAGCTTGGGCTACCCAATTCTTCATCACTATTACAAAGGAAAACAATGCGCTTTCCGGACAGTAATCCAGACACTTTTAGCGCACGAACAGCCCAGATGGCCTGAATCAGGCCCGCCTTCATATCAAGGATGCCGGGGCCATATAGCTTGTCGCCTTCTTCACGAAGAGAGAGCGTCCCCTTGTCCCAGACGGTATCGAAATGGCTTAGAATCGTGGTCTGTGGACCATCCTCTCCCAGCGTAAATTTAAGCTGATTGCCGTATGTCTCTTGGATCTCTGTCTCAGCCTGAATGCCAAGGCGTTCCTGAAAAATCTGTTTCAGAACGTCGCCACATTGATCGACCGCGCCTTTATCTGTCGAAGGGGATTCTGCCAAAACCAGTTTCTGAATATCTTCTTTAATTAAATCAAAATGTTGCTCTAGATAATTCACCACACTTTTCATCTCATGACTCTCCGTAGGGTTATCGACGATTAGTATGTGATGAAATCGAAAAGAAAATGAATCAGGCGCATATGCTATTATTGTTGCCTTCAAGGCAACAATAAGGTGAAAAATATGACATTGACCACCTATCCGGAAAAATCCATCAGATATCTCTATGAGGTCGGGTTGCATGGCGGCATTCGTCGGGCGGCTGATGTACTTGGATTGAATCCATCCGTTGTTAGCCGACAGCTATCCCTTCTGGAAAGAACCTTGCAAATGCCATTGCTGGAACGACGTGGTCGAAATGTCGTGTTAACCGAAGCAGGCAGGTTACTTGCCGGAGATTACGCCATAACCCAGCAACGAAGGAATCAACTGGAAAGGCAGCTAAATGATATGCGCCACATGCGCGGAGGATCGGTCACCGTGCGTGTCGGGCAAGGTTTGGTTGAGGAAATCATCGTTCATGTGGTCAGTGAATTTTCACGGATATATCCCAATGTTTTTCTGGATATTACGTCCGGTAACATGGAAACATCGATCGAATTAATTGCAAAAGGAGAAGTCGATATGGCCGTGGGATTCGGCCCCGTCGGGCAACCAGCATTAAAACGATACAGTTACAACAGGGGGCCAATATGCGCCGTTGTTAAACATGACCATCCGATTGCCAGTTACAAGACGGTTACGGTCCAGGAACTCGCCGAACACCGGCTGATCGCCATGGGCGATAACTTCGGGCTACAGCGGTACCTCACATCAATGTTCCGCAATGAAGGGCTGATTTTCAGGCCATCCTACTGCTGTAATTTGTTCGCCAGTGCGATTGCTTTAAGTCGTGCCGGGCTGGGCATCGCTTTTATGACTGAACAAACGGTAAAGACGAATTTGCACCAGGGAGAACTGGTGGCCATCCCCATTGATCACCATATTGCACAAGAAAGTCAGTGGCATGTGCTTCGGAGTTCCGACCACCGTTTTACCCCTGCTGCTCATTATTTTTGGAAACTGTTATGCAACTTTCTGAGCGACACAAGTAAACTGAAACATCAGGGATAGCGCTATATTGTGCTTTCTCGAAGGAAACGCGCCCCCCTCAGTGATAACAGACGGAACCAACCCCGCTAATTTAATTGATCTTTTCTCGCCTTGATGGTGTCGAGCCTTTCCTGCATATCTGGGTGAGTACTTAACCAGCCGGGAATCTCCAATGATTCATGCTCATCACTGCGATCGTGGTTCATCAACGCCTGATATATCCCCTGCATCGCCTGAAGCGGTCGCCCTTGACGTTGCATTTCATCCATAGCCCAGCTATCGGCTTCGCGCTCCATGCCTCTTGAAAACTGTAGCTCATTCACAAATGCAGCCGATTGCAGCAACGTATCCCCCACCCCGCTGACATCCCCCGTCATCCACATAAAGGTCAATGACACCAGCGAAGAGCGCACTAGCATTCGCATCGAATGCCGATACGTATGGTGTCCCATTTCATGCAGCATCACGGCAGCCAATCCATTGTCATCTTTTGCCAGATTGACCAGGTCGTCAGTGATAATCAATGTGCCATCTGCCAACATAAACGCATTCGGCCCAATTGGAGCGGACATCAACTCCAGACGCAGTGGTGTTCTTTCATTACGCATCTCAGGCGGGATAACTTGCTGAAAAAGTTGCTGTATTTCCTGCTGTCGGGCCGACGATAACGTAGAAGCTTTGAAATCACCGTGTTTGAGTAACGTCTGCGTATGCTTACCAAGCTGCTGTTCAACAGCAGTGGGAATATGTAATGCAATCGTTGCACTGACCCAAGGCAGCACAACATAAACATAGCTGAACCCCATTAGAATCGTAACCAGCAGGGTCAATACCACTCCGCGCTTATAACGTTCCAGCCGATGAACCAGCCCTACCGGACGACGCTTTTCATACCATGAGCGAAAAGCCAAATCGTTATCAGGTACAAAGCGACCGCCATCTGAGAATGACAGCGTCAGAGGAATGGAACCCAACGCATCAGATACCGAAACTTGCTCTAATGGGTGGGTAATGGTCATCTGCGAGGTTTTCAGCACTAACAACGAACCGTTATCGCTCAAATCGAGAGAGGCAGCCTCACGGGCTGCCTGTCCTGGATATTGGTAATATCCTGCAACGATCATAATACGACCTTAAATGCCAACATTCAGATCGAATGCGTTAACAGCTTCTTCTGCCACCGCCGTATTTGCGCTGTCTTGATGCGCGTGCACATTCAACAGAGACAGATCGCCTTCAATCACCGTCGCATTGGCCAGATAACGAGCATGACGAACCTCGGCAACTGGCGTGGCCCATCCCAACGAAAAAACGGTAATCAAACTATTCGTTATCAGTAACCACATGTATGACATCGTTTGCATGGTAGAACGTAGCTTAATATCACCATTTATTTGCGTCTGATTAAACAGATAGTTGCGCTGTGCCACCGCCAGATAGCTACTGGAAACCAGTACGCCGAGGGCTGTCACAGCCAACACCATAATCAGATTAAAGGCGTTGTTCATCAACATCATACCCGCTACGTTCTCGGGAACCCACCCCATCACATCCATCCGAAGTAAGGAGAAAAGGAATGGACTGATCAATGAAATCCCTGCAATCGGAAAAGGAATAAAGATCAGCAAACTAATCAAAAAGAATTTAATAAAAGGCCCTTTAGCCAATTCAGCACGAAACGAAGACTCGCCAAAGAACATATTATTGACGTACAGATCGTTTTGCATCATCGCAATAATGCCTTTTACCGCGACAAGGACGGGAGTAACAATCGCGAGTATCAATAGGGTAATAAATACAGGGCTATGCGTCATCGCAGCAATGATCGCCGCAATCAACAAGCCAAGATAAGCACCTAATACCAGTAATATTGGACAAAACAGCAAAACCCAATAGGCTCTACCTGTTTTGCAATGATAATTAAAACGTACACCGCGGTAGCTTGACATAAGCGCGTTATAACGCCAACTGCGAATAATAAGCCATGGTGCCAGCCCCATCAGGGCGATTAATATCAGTGTTCCCAGAGTAGGAGACAGCGCCATCAGCGCATAAAACAGAATAATGCCGCCGATCACCAAGAGACGGCCTTTTAGAATCTGCATAGGCTGTGCATGATAGTCAAAACGGTCGCCATTAATTTCTGTATTTCCATAAAAATAACGGCGGCGGCGAACTGTCGCCCAAGCTGAATATATCCCCAAAGTCACCGCAGTTAATAATGCATTGACTAACCAGATAGAGAAATATTCACCACCGCTACCGTGAAATTTCACCTGATGACGCATTTTATTTTCCGACGTATTGATATCCATGAAACCTTTCATCCTAAAAGAAATCGTTCATTGACCCCTTATTCGTTAAGGGTCATTTAACATGTAAAAAAGCGGCTTATTAAATCATGTCGGGCCGCTTACAACAATCATCGCAAAACAATCATCACAAAAAATAATCATCATTAACCACCACCATGGTGAACAAAAACACAACAACAAAATCAGCTATTGCATCGAAATAGGGTTAGATGCTATTACACTAAAAGCTGGCCTTATCGTGCTCAAAGCATATGAAGGTGGAAACTCGTGGATGCGCGTTGCAATTCCCCATTCGCACAACCACGACATCACAGCGGCATTAGGTATAAAATCACGTCAGAGACAACAAGAATACAAGAGCAAACATCATGACAACCGCAATTCCTGTCAGCCTTCGGGTGCGCCCGATTACAGTACAAGACGACGCAGCCATCGCCTACGTTATCCGTTGCGTATCGGCTGAATTTGGTTTGACGGCCGATAAGGGCTATACCGTATCCGATCCCAATCTGGATAACCTGTTTACGCTATACAACCAGCCAAACAGCGCCTATTGGGTCGTCGAACACGAAGGTAAAGTCGTTGGCGGCGGTGGCATCGCACCGTTAATCGCGGGTGATGATGACGTGTGTGAATTGCAAAAAATGTATTTTTTACCCGTAGTGCGCGGAAAAGGACTGGCAAGACAACTCGCGTTACAGGCGCTGGAATTTGCTCGGCAGCACGGTTTTCGCCGTTGCTACCTGGAAACAACCGCCCATTTAACCAGCGCAATTCGGCTCTACCAGTCACTCGGTTTTGAACATATCCCTCATTCGATGGGAAATACCGGACATACCGACTGCGAAGTGGCCATGCTGAAAAAGCTGTGATATTTCATCTATCTTCTAACGTACAACCAACCCACAGCGCCGGTTGTACGTAAGTAAAAAAGAATGCCACCGCACTTACAACGCAAAGCGGTGGCGCCCGGTGGTTATTCCTGAGTAAGGCACCGATAACGCGAGAGCGAATCCGTTTCACGTAATTCGGGAGAGATAATCGTACTTTGATTCAATTTCAGCAGGCGTGCTTCTCTATCCGCCCAGCTGAACATATGTTCACCATCATGCATGTCCATCAAACTAAATTCATCACGACTATAATGTCCCATCCCCCATACTCGCAGCAACAGGCCCGTTCTGGCGGAATAGCCATAAATACGCTGTTTATCCAGTCTGGGTTCCGCAATTAACATAGAACCATCTTTCATCACAACCAAAACAGCATTATTTGACATTTCCCTTGAGAAGGACTGGGGATGACATTCAAAATACAAATCCTCTTCCATATCGGGTAAATAAATACCATCCTCAAACAGCGCCCATACTCTTCCTTGCTTATCTGTACGAATATCCAATGCGCCGTCACTAAAAGACAACGTTCGGGAATGACTAAGTCGATCAATACGCGTGATCGTTTTCTTTGAAAGGGACACTGAGTACAAACTACGATAATCAATAAAGTAGAGATGGTTCCCATCCCCATCTATTACCATTTTAGTTTTCTTCATCCATGACATATAGTCGGCGTAATCACTTCCCTCATCGGCCCAACTTAAGGTATCGATGATAGACAAAGATTCACGATCGAGAATAAATAAAGTGAACATTGAGGGGTCAAGAACGTAAATTCTGTTTTCATGAACCACCAATGACTTTGGAGCATTACCGATCTTGGCAGTGTTAATAATACGTTTATCTGATAAATCGACCACACTAACAGAACTTTTTTCCAGTGAGGCAAAATAACCGTATTGACCATCCTCACTCACTGCCATATCCGCAATACCTCGGCCAAACAACTCAATCAGTGGAACCTCAATGGAATATTTAGCATACTGGCGAATAGTTTCCTCTTTTTTCTCTTCACTAAAACGAGTGAACGCTGCTCGTTTATCATCATCCAATCTGGAAATATATTGTTTAGTTATTAATTCATTCACATCAAATTCAGCACGAGCAGCATCAATCACTTTATCCAAAAAATTCGGCTTCTGAAGCGAATAACGATAGACGGTTTCATAATATTTATTATCAGCCTGATGTGACCCTGCTAACAAGAAAAATGAGCCGTCTAAGGCCGCAATAGCTTTACGACCATTAAAACCAGGTAATAACACCCCCGCTGATTGGGATTCATCGATTAACTGCACTGTATTAGTATCTAACTTTTCAAGCGTCGCAGCGTGTTTTTTCCATTCATTACGGGCGGCGTCAGCATCTATTTTCTCCATGTCCTTCAAATAAATAGCTCGTTGACGATCATATTCCATCTTCGTATAAATATTCTGCACCTTCTCTCTTAATTCATCAGGCGCATGCTTCGCATACTCATCGCGGAGCATCCATGAAAAAAGAAAACCAAACGATGCTACAAAGATCAGATAGAAGATATACATGGTGCGCTTTTCGCACCATTCGATACGATAGAGCATTAACGGTAGGCACAATGCGATTCCGATAATAAAACCACCGATGTGAGCAACATTATCAACGTTAGAGGTAAAAAAACCGTAAGAAAAGAAGAAAAAAACCAATAAAAAATATTCGCTAAATGTGAGTGCACTTTCACCGTCTTCTTCTTCAGAAAAAGCAAGTTCAATACAAGCCCCCAAAATACCGGCTATCGCCCCGGATGCACCAACAGAAACAATAACAGTAAAGACGTGTTGATCAAAAACTGTTACCGCTTCATTATAATAATTCCAAATAGCACTACAAAATGAGGCGGCCAATCCACAAACAAAATACACGACAAAGAAGGTAAAGTGCCCCCATCGTTTCTCCGCTAAGCTACCAAAAACTAACAACGCAAACATATTCATTGCAAGGTGTTTTAAGTTGCCATGTAAGAATAAAGACGTGAACATTCTCCATATATCGCCGCTTAATGTTAATGCACCAACATTTCCACCCATCTTATAAAGTGAGTATACTGAGAATGTAGGTGGATAGTCATTTAACACCTCTTGAAAAATATAAACAGCTATATTTATTATTATAATAGCTGAGCAAACATATGGGTAACGAACACCCGATTTAACACTATAGCTTTTATGTAAAACACCTATTATTGACATCATTTATTCCATTAAAAATAAGCCAACCAACATAATAAATTTAATAGCGGGGGAAAATACATGCGGTAATTTGGGTGAAATTGGTCAACTTCACCCAAATTATTTTAACGGCACGCGGGCATACTTAATGACGTTTTCCGTCATCATCTTCATCATAAAAGTCTTCGTCTTCTCCTTCCTCACCGTCTTCGCCATCAGGATCCTCGAAATAGGTTCCCCAGCCGTCATAGTTCACACCATGACGTTCAGCCAGTGTCAGGAGTTGCTCTACCTGCGCATCGATTAACTCAGCATTCAACGCCACTTCGCTAATCGCATCACAACACATCAGCAAAACACCGTCCTCAACTTCGAGTTCCTCTGCATCCGTCACTTCGTAGCCGAGTTTGAATGCTTCTACAGCAACCTTTTCCAGTACGTCAAATTTCTCCGCTGAAAAATGATGCTCAATAGTATAAAGCGCATCGGGATCGCTGCCATCCTCCAGCAGTTCTTCGATGATCAGGCGTGTCTCTTCACGCTGTTCTTCCAGCAGTTCGCGGTTTGCCATGCCTCAGTCCTCATTAATCGACGTAATATTTCGTTATTGTCCCACAGCGTTGCAGAGGTCTCCACCATAAAGTTTGACATCAACACTTGAAATTGAATAATTACACATATAAAGTGAATTTATATTCAACCGATAGCGTTGAGCCACACGGAGATGTCTGTTATGAAATCGATATATAAACGTCATTTTTTAAGGTTAATGGATTTTACCCCCGAAGAAATCGCCAACCTTTTAGCCCTGTCAGCCAAACTAAAAGCCGATAAAAAAAGCGGCAACGAAACTCATCATCTGCAAGGCAAAAACATCGCACTCATCTTCGAAAAAGATTCGACCCGAACTCGCTGCTCTTTCGAAGTTGCTGCGTATGATCAGGGCGCGCGAGCAACCTATTTAGGTTCAAGCGGTAGCCAAATCGGTCATAAAGAGTCCATTAAAGACACGGCCCGGGTACTGGGAAAAATGTACGATGGTATTCAATACCGTGGCTATGGTCAGCAAATTGTCGAAACGCTGGCACAGTATGCTGGCGTCCCCGTCTGGAACGGGTTAACGGATGAATTCCACCCGACCCAACTGTTGGCAGATTTGTTAACTATGCAGGAACATTTACCGGGAAAACCACTGTCATCCATGAAACTGGCCTATGTCGGCGATGCGCGTAACAACATGGGCAATACCATGCTGGAAGCGGCTGCACTAACCGGATTAGATTTGCGTCTGGTTGCACCGACAGCCTGTTGGCCAGAAGCTGGTCTGGTTGCAGAATGTCAGGCCGCAGCCAAACAAATGGGCGGAAGCATCACATTAACGGAAGATGTTGCCACGGGCGTTGCTGGCGTTGACTTTATCTATACCGACGTATGGGTTTCTATGGGAGAACCGAAAGAGGTTTGGCAGGAACGTATTGCACTGCTAAAACCTTATCAGGTGAATATGGCAATGATTGCCGCAACAGGTAACTCACAGGTGAAATTCCTGCACTGCCTGCCAGCCTTTCATGACGATCAAACGACGCTTGGCAAACAAATGGCGGAACAATACGGGCTGTACGGTGGAATAGAAGTGACGGATGAGGTATTCGAATCAACACATAGCATCGTGTTCGATCAGGCTGAAAACCGTATGCACACGATAAAAGCCGTTATGGTCGCGACATTAAGCCAGGATTAACGCGCCACAGCGATTAGCCCTCCCCCTATAACGGGGAGGGAAATCGTCATTACCGTACCAATGAAGCGTCAATCTTCACCACGGCTTTGCGTACATGCGCTGGCTCACCAACGGCACACAATGGTTTGTGAACTTCACCTGGGAAGAAAACCACGAAGTCCCCTGCTTGCATCACAAACTGCTTTTCCTGTTCACCCGATGGCAGAAACGCAATATCTTTATCTGCCAGCCAATCCGTATCCGGCTTACCCGCAGGCAGGTTGCTAAACGTCATACCTTCGACACCAGACAGCACAATCTGGATATCCAGATATTTGGCATGATACTCAGCACGCCGTTTTTCCAGCAGGTCAGTGCTATCGTTAGAAACCAGCACAAATTCATTGTTGCCGTCGATATCATGCTTACCCAACGGCGTATCTGCCGTGATATTTTTCTTAACGTATTCGATAGCATCGCGCAGCTTGGCAGGCAGATAAGGAACCAGCTCAAGATGATGGATATTGCCTGTGATCATAACTATGTCTCCGTTTTAAAATGAAACCATGTTTTATAAAAACCGCATCATGGCAAACTTTATACTCTCCAAATATCGCCCTCGCCAGCGCGTTATCCTGAAAAGGTGAGCTGAATTTCACTATTCGGCATTCGGCGTCATTAATCGTATCGATTATGCACGTCGATGGCCTTAATGAGAATGATTCAACCAGATGTCTGATCTGGATATTTCAGTCTATCGGGTATGGATGAACACTCCATGTCCCGCACCACATTATTCTCTTCCAAAGCATTATTTTTAAGAGCGTGATATTCATATCGCAACCGATTGCGATACGCAAAAAATCACGTTTTCTGCTTGAATTAGCGTCATCGGCGCGTATAATCGCCGACAATTTGCCGGAGGGGTTATGCGCTATTGCATTAATAAAATCGCTGCTGATGTTGGTACTCAACCACAACTGCCATCCGGCAGGGAGCCAGCGTTTTCCTTTCCGTTACTTAACCGATTATTTAAAAAGCCCCTCTGTTGAGGGGCTTTTTTTTGCCTGTTATACCGAATCGTTCCGTGTTTGCCGGGCCAACCGTGAGGAGAAAAACAAAAATGGTCAATCCGCTTTATCAAAAACACATCATTTCGATTAACGACCTCAGCCGGGAGGATTTAGCGTTAGCCTTGCGGGTTGCCGCAAGCCTGAAAGCCAAACCTCAGCCTGAACTGTTAAAACACAAAGTCATTGCCAGCTGTTTTTTTGAAGCCTCAACGCGAACACGTTTATCCTTCGAGACCGCGATGCATCGGTTGGGGGCTTCCGTGGTCGGCTTTGCCGACAGTAACAACACATCGCTGGGAAAAAAAGGCGAGACATTAGCAGATACGATCTCCGTCATTAGCCAATATGTTGATGCCATCGTGATGCGTCATCCACAAGAAGGCGCATCACGACTGGCAACCGAATTCTCTGGCGGAATTCCGGTCCTGAATGCAGGCGATGGTGCTAATCAGCACCCAACGCAAACACTGCTTGACCTCTTCACCATCCAGGAAACGCAGGGCCGTCTGAACAACATCAACATCGCCATGGTGGGTGACTTGAAATACGGCAGGACGGTACATTCTCTGACACAGGCGTTGGCGAAATTCGATGGCAACCGTTTCTACTTTATCGCCCCGGACGCGCTGGCCATGCCGGATTACATCCTGAGCATGCTGGAAGAAAAAAACATCACGTACAGCCTGCATACCAGCATTGATGACGTCGTTGCGGATCTGGATATCCTTTATATGACACGGGTGCAAAAAGAACGTTTGGACCCATCAGAATACATCAATATCAAGTCACAATTTATTCTGCGGGCGAGCGACTTACAAAATGCGTGTGATAACCTGAAAGTCCTGCATCCTCTGCCTCGAGTAGACGAAATCACCACAGATGTCGATGCAACGCCTTACGCTTATTACTTCCAACAGGCAGGCAATGGGATTTACGCACGTCAGGCACTGCTGGCGCTGGTACTGAATAGCGAACTGGTTCTGTGAGATCCGGTGAGGAAAGAAGAGAGAGGAATAGCCATGACGCATGATAATAAATTACAAGTAGAAGCCATCAAGTGTGGCACCGTAATCGACCACATTCCCGCTCAGGTTGGTTTTAAACTGTTGACACTGTTCAAACTCACCGCCACCGACCAACGTATCACGATTGGCCTTAATTTGCCCTCAAACCATCTTGGGCGAAAAGATTTGATAAAAATAGAAAACGTCTTTCTAACTGAGCAACAGGCAAACCAACTGGCCATGTACGCACCACAAGCTACCGTCAACCAGATTGAAAACTATGATGTGGTACGCAAACTGGTGCCAACTCTGCCGGAACGCATTGATGGCGTACTCACCTGCCCCAACAGCAATTGCATCAGCCGGAGCGAGCCTGTGTCCTCCTCGTTCAGCGTGAAACAACGCGAAGGAGAAGTTCACCTCAAATGTAAATACTGCGAGAAAGAATTCGAGCGCAAGGCCGTACTACAAGATCGCTAAGCACACCGGTTACATTTATAACATTACCATTATAAAAACATTCCCCTGCTCAAGAACATTGCTTGACGCAGGGCTTTTTTGAATAATGACTGCGTTAGGTCCCTTTTACCGCTTCATCAGGAGATACCATGTCACGTATTATCAGTACAGAACACGCTCCTGCTGCCATTGGCCCCTATGTACAAGGCGTCGATCTCGGTAGCATGATCATCACATCCGGTCAGATCCCGGTAAACCCGAAAAGTGGTTTAGTTGCCGATAATATTACGGCACAAACACGTCAGTCTCTGGAAAACGTTCAAGCCATTGTGGAAGCCGCAGGCCTGAAAGTTGCCGATATCGTCAAAACCACGGTTTTCGTGAAAGATCTGCACGATTTCACGCTCGTCAACACCGCCTATGAAGCCTTCTTCAACGAGCACGAAGCGCCGTTCCCTGCACGCTCTTGCGTTGAGGTCGCACGCTTGCCGAAAGACGTTAAAATCGAGATTGAAGCGATTGCCGTTCGCCGCTAATGCTTAACGCTGTTCATAACAGGGCGCACTCTATTGAGAGCGCCTTTTCTTTATGCCGATTTGGCACGATGACCACACATTCACGGTCATCACCATAAAAAAACGCAGCCATACATTTCAGATATTTCTGCCTTTCCCCTATTTGGGGACGATAAAAATACGCCAAAAAACGCCGACGCCACGCGTGGCAAGTCTTTGCCAATGCCACACTTTTTGTGGTTGTTTTTTATACAAGCACGATTTATCTACGACGCCAAAATTTCTTTGCTCTATATCAATTTTACGGTGATAAAACCGCATCCCCTTCTATGCAGTTTCAATATATAGTGTCTATCCTATAAACATGACCCACATGTAGTGTTTATCCACAATATCATCCACAGGACACGCAGCCCTTGTGAGCTGTGGTTTTCGCCTGTGGATAACGTTGACAGAGGAATGAAACGTGAAACCAGTAGTGATTAAACGGGACGGTTGCCAGGTGCCTTTTGATGAAGTGCGTATCAAAGAGGCAGTCGAACGCGCGGCGCATGCAGCCGGTGTCAATGATGCAGATTACTGCGCAACTGTGGCCTGTGCGGTCGCTCAACAAATGCAGGGCAAATCACGAGTGGATATCCGTGAAATCCAGGATTCTGTCGAAAACCTGCTCATGTCCGGCAACTATAAGCAATTAGCGCGGACCTACATTGAATATCGTCACGATCGTGACGTCGCTCGCGAACGTCAGGGGCGGTTGAATCAGGAAATTCGTGGTCTGGTCGAGCAAAGCAATGTGGCGCTGCTGAACGAAAACGCGAACAAAGACAGCAAAGTGATCCCTACCCAACGTGATTTGTTGGCCGGTATTGTCGCAAAGCACTATGCCAAACAGTACATTCTGCCACGCGATGTCGTGTTGGCTCATGAACGCGGCGAGATCCACTATCACGATTTGGACTACTCTCCTTTCTTCCCGATGTTCAACTGCATGCTGATCGATCTGGATGGCATGTTGACTAATGGGTTCAAGATGGGGAATGCGGAAATCGAACCGCCAAAATCGATTTCAACGGCCACAGCCGTCACCGCTCAAATCATCGCTCAGGTTGCCAGCCATATTTATGGTGGTACTACGATTAACCGTATCGATGAAATACTGGCACCATTCGTTGCCGCCAGCCACGCCAAACACATATCAGTGGCGAAAGAGTGGAACATTCCTGACGCTGACAACTATGCCCTCACCCGTACGGAAAAAGAGTGCTACGACGCCTTCCAGTCGCTGGAGTATGAAGTCAACACGTTACACACAGCCAACGGCCAAACGCCATTTGTCACCTTTGGTTTCGGGTTGGGCACAAGTTGGGAATCACGCCTGATTCAGGAATCCATTCTGCGTAATCGTATCGCAGGGCTCGGGAAAAACCACAAAACAGCCGTTTTCCCCAAGCTGGTTTTTGCTATTCGTGACGGCCTGAACCATAAAGCTGGCGATCCCAATTACGACATTAAACAACTGGCATTGGAATGTGCCAGTAAACGCATGTATCCCGATATCCTGAATTACGATCAGGTGGTTGAAGTTACCGGTTCATTTAAAACCCCTATGGGCTGCCGTAGTTTCCTCGGTGTGTATGAAGAGAATGGCAAACAAATCCACGATGGCCGCAACAATTTAGGCGTCATCAGCCTCAACCTGCCACGCATCGCACTGGAAGCGAACGGTGATGAGGTCCGTTTCTGGACGCTATTCGACCAACGTCTGGCTCTGGCGAAAAAAGCGCTGATGACGCGTATCGCACGGCTTGAAAATGTAAAAGCCCGCGTCGCGCCAATCCTTTACATGGAAGGGGCATGCGGAGTCCGTCTTAACGCAGACGATAACGTCGCCGACATCTTCAAAAATGGCCGAGCGTCTATCTCTCTGGGCTACATCGGCATTCACGAAACCATCAATGCGCTATTTGGTACGAAAGAGCACGTTTTCGACAATGAAACACTACGAGCAAAAGCGGTGGCTATCGTAGCGCGTATGAAAACAGCGACCGAACAGTGGAAAGAAGAAACGGGCTACGGCTTCAGCCTGTACAGTACGCCGAGTGAAAACTTGTGCGATCGTTTCTGTCGTCTGGATACTGCTGAATTCGGCGTTGTACCAGGTGTGACCGACAAAGGCTACTACACCAACAGTTTCCATTTGGATGTCGAGAAGAAGGTTAACCCTTACGAGAAGGTTGATTTTGAAGCGCCTTATCCACCTCTGGCAAACGGTGGATTCATTTGCTACGGCGAATACCCGAACCTGCAACATAACCTGAAAGCGCTGGAAGATGTCTGGGATTATAGTTATACCCGCGTTCCCTACTATGGTACCAACACACCGATAGATGAATGCTACGAATGCGGCTTCACCGGTGAGTTTGAGTGTACCAGCAAGGGTTTCACCTGCCCTAAATGCGGTAATCATGATTCTACGCGCGTGTCCGTCATTCGCCGCGTTTGCGGGTATCTCGGTAGCCCAGACGCTCGTCCATTTAACGCAGGCAAACAGGAAGAAGTTAAACGCCGCATCAAACATTTAGGCAATGGGCAATTAGGTTGATCGACCGGAAAACACCGTCATCATTCTGAATTGGACGTCATCCCCGCCAAGGCGGGGATCGATAGATAACACATGATTATCGCAAAAACGCCAGCCTTCACAGAAATGACGAATATAGCGCGGCACTAAGCAACGATTTTTAACAGACTGAAGTCGGCTTCAATTCCTTCACATGGCTCTATCTGCATGAATTATCACCAATATTACCCCGTTGATGTCGTTAACGGTCCCGGAACACGTTGTACCCTGTTTGTTGCCGGATGCGTACATCAGTGCGTGGGGTGTTATAACAAAAGTACCTGGCGGCTTAATTCTGGGCAGCCGTTTACGCAGGAAATACAGGAGCGGATCATTACCGATCTCCAGGATACCGTGATCCCCAGGCAGGGGATTTCGCTATCCGGCGGTGATCCGCTCCATCCGCAAAACGTTCCTGACATTTTGCAACTGGTGACACGGATACGCACCGAATGTCCCGGCAAAGATATTTGGGTGTGGACCGGCTATAAACTGGATGAGCTGACAGCAGAGCAACAACAGGTCGTCGATCTGATCAACGTATTAGTTGACGGTAAATTTGTTCAGGATCTTAAAGATCCCTCACTGATCTGGCGAGGCAGTAGCAACCAGGTTATCCACTATTTACGTTAAGCCTTTTTACACCAGAGACGGTTGTTTCCCCAGTGTCCGCAGTTGATCAGACTCCAACACCGTGACGCTGGCTTTCGGCTCAGGTGAAAATGCCTGATTGAGTAACGCCTGGGCCACGGTTTTCCCTTCAATTGCCCGCCACCTTGCGGGAAATAAGCGAAAAAGTGGCGCGGACAGACTTTCCAAAGGTCGACGCTCTGTCCTTTCGCCTAATAACATTGACGGTTGTGCCAACGTAAGGTGTTGCCACCCCTGCTGACGCAGAGATTTTTCTGCTTCTCCTTTCACGCGGGAATAAAAGAAAGGCGAAGCGGTATTTGCACTCAGAGCGCTGACCGCTAACAGATGTTTCGCCCCCAACGCGAGCGCCGCTTTCGAAGCTTCCACCACGAGCGTGTAATCCACGTAACGAAACGCTTTTTTACTTCCCGCCGTTTTAAGCGTCGATCCCAGACAGCAAAAAGCGATATCAACTGGAGAGATCAACTGGGAAATCGCCACTGAAAGATCGGCATGATGTGGGTTCACCAACTTTTCAGAGGGAGGCAATGGCTTACGAGTAGGTGCGTAAATCGTTTCAACCCGGTGATTAGCTTTCAATAGCTGTAACAGCTCATTTCCCACCAACCCCGTTGCACCTAATAGCAATACCCGGCTCATACTCACTCCTCTGATTATCTCTCTTTTAACGTCACAACGCTGATTCAGTGCGTTGCCAATGGCGTTTCGTTCCAAAACCCAGGGTGTTGTCGGTCATTTTCAGTTCGGTCAGGCGTAAACGCCAAACGGGGGCATTAACCGCACGAGCGACTGGAAAACGAGCGTGATAACACGCTCTCGCCCGCTGTTCTTCTTCCCCCTGCAACAGTTCGGCCTGCGCCCGAAATTGCACCCCTTTAATCAAAACGACGCTTTTCGGCTGGCCGCTGACGGTTCCGGCAACCTGAGATTGGCGCAGCATCAACTCACCATGACGCGTATGTGATTCAGTCATCAGGTAAAAGGCCACCTGTTGTTCGTCATAAGTATAGAAGCAACTCGCACACCATAAATCCGAATTATCCGCTACGCATACGGTCAGTACGTGTAGCTTCTTCAGATAACGGGAGATGGCATCAAGCGCATTATCAGTTCCCATCGGTTCTCCTGACACCTCAATACGTTCAATAAATCCATACAAAAAGAAGCGTCTTACCTGCGCTTATTCACGTTATCGACGCATATCACGGCTTTGCTCGACGGGTCTTTTTCGTCGACGCCCCCTTTTTGCTCGCCGGAGAACGGTCTGAAACGTCTTTTTTCCCAGAGGGTTGACTGCTAACGGCGGATGCAGTGAATCTCGTCATTGCCGGGCGAACCGCGCGGCCTTTACCTTTGCTACTTGCACCGCGAGCATCGTTCCGTTCCCCTGGCACCTCTGCTGGTATCAGACAATCCGGTCGATTTCCAATCAACCGTTTCATCCCCATCGCGGACAATGCATCACGAATCAACGGCCAGTTCGCCGGATCATGATAACGAAGCAACGCTTTATGCAACCGACGCTGGCGTTCACCCCGCGGTACCACGACATCTTCGCTTTTGTAATCCACCTTCCCCAGCGGGTTCTTACCGGTGTAATACATTGTCGTGGCATTCGCCAAAGGGGAAGGATAAAAATTTTGCACCTGATCCAGTCGGAAACGGTTCGCTTTCAGCCACAGCGCCAAATTAACCATGTCTTCGTCCCGAGTTCCGGGATGCGCCGAAATAAAATAGGGTATGAGATATTGCTGCTTTCCCGCCTGCTTTGAATAGGTATCAAAAAGTTGTTTAAAACGATGATAACTGCCCATCCCTGGCTTCATCATTTTCGACAACGGCCCCGCCTCCGTATGCTCAGGGGCGATTTTTAAATACCCGCCCACATGGTGTTCGGCCAATTCTTTGATATAACGAGGATCTTCAACGGCTAAATCATAGCGAACGCCGGAAGCGATGAGGATTTTCTTAATCCCTTTCAGGCTGCGAGCACGCCGATACAATTGGATCGTGGGCTCATGGTTGGTATCCATGTGAGCACAGATCTCAGGATAGACACAGGAAGCTCGTCGACAACTTTGCTCCGCACGCGGCGACTGGCAACGCAACATATACATATTCGCCGTCGGGCCACCCAAGTCGGAGATAACACCGGTAAACCCCGGCACACTATCGCGGATCTCTTCGATCTCTTTGACAATCGACGCTTCAGAACGGCTCTGGATGATCCGCCCTTCATGTTCAGTGATCGAACAAAACGAACAACCGCCATAGCACCCGCGCATTATATTGACGGAAAAGCGGATCATGTCATAAGCCGGGATCACGGCTTTACCGTAGGAAGGGTGAGGAACACGCTGAAACGGAAGGGCAAACACCGCGTCCATTTCTTCGGTTGACAGGGGGATCGCCGGGGGATTAATCCAGACATAACGATCGCCATGCTTTTGCATCAGCGCCCGGGCACAACCTGGGTTCGTTTCATGGTGCAATATTCGTGATGTATGGGCATACATCACCTTATCGCCCTTCACTTTTTCAAACGATGGCAGCAGCACGTAGGTTTTTTCCCACGGCTTAGGCCTGGGAGCGCGTACCGTAATCGGTTGGGGCGCATCGGGTGCAGGCAGTTCACCTTCCGAACAAGGTAAATCCTCACCATAGGGGTTCATAATGGGTTCAATACGACCCGGTTTATCGAGCCGGGTTGAATCCACACCGGTCCAGCCAACCAATGCCGTTTTACGCATCACCGCCGTATTACGCACATCAAGGATATGGTCGATCGGTTCACCCGCGGCCAAACGATGAGCGACTTCAACCAGCGGGCGTTCCCCATTACCGTACACCAGCATATCCGCTTTGGCGTCCACCAATACGGAACGCCGTACGGTATCAGACCAGTAATCATAATGCGCGATGCGGCGCAGACTGGCCTCTATTCCGCCCAAAATAACCGGCACATCGCTAAACGCCTCTTTACAGCGTTGGCTATACACTAGCGTCGCCCGATCCGGCCTTTTCCCACCGACATTGCCGGGAGTATAAGCATCATCATGGCGTAATTTCCGATCTGCCGTGTAACGGTTAATCATCGAATCCATATTTCCGGCAGTGATGCCAAAAAATAGGTTAGGTTTGCCAAGACGCATAAAATCGTTTTTCGACGTCCAGTCAGGCTGTGAGATGATTCCGACCCGAAACCCCTGAGCTTCCAGCATCCTACCGATAATCGCCATACCAAAACTGGGGTGATCAACATACGCATCCCCCGTGACCACGATGACATCGCAACTGTCCCAGCCCAATTGCTCCATCTCTTCCCGTGACATCGGAAAGAACGGCGCGGTGCCATAGCACTCGGCCCAATAACGTGGGTAAGAGAACAGGGTACGTTCAGGCTGAATCAAGCTGGTCGGCATAGCATTCTTCGTTATCAAAAATGGGGTTCATGCGCCTGATTAATATTTGATAATTGATTAATCAGGAAACAAAGGGCGAAGATTATACGTGGACAACACTAACGCTGCTGATAAGAGTGTCTCAGATATGCGAAGGATCAAGTTTTATCTGGCGTTTATGGGGTAACCCGACAAGGCCACAATCTCAGGCTACCGCATCCAAACGGTCATTACGCAACAGAGGCATTATCCTCAATATCACACCGCTGACTAACTCTCGGTTAAGGACGGCGTACTTTTTTCTTGTTCAACGGTCGCGGGGACGATTTTGTCTTTTTTCTTTTCCACATGAACCAATTTTTTCTGATCCGGAGCCTGTGGATTTAACGGGTTTGATTGACCCGTGAAGAGCCCCCCTTTCTCAATGGAAAGTTCATCCGAGAAAATATCACCGATCACTTTTCCCTGAGCCAAAATTGCGACAGCACTCGCGACAATACGCCCCTCGACATGGCCGTTAATGGTAATTTGCTGGGATTTCATTTCGCCTTTTACCTGACCGGAATGTTCCACTTTGATGGTATCGTCACATTGAATATCTCCGTCAACCTGACCCTCAACGGTAATATTGCCATCAACCGTCAGCCGACCTGTTAATTGAGCGCCCAAAGAAATAAACGTGTCTTTTTTGACACGTACAGGGCTGATTGAATTGACCACTTCAGGCAAATTGCTTATTTCACTATTCTCTTGCACGGATGGTGCCGCTTTTTTACTTTTATCAAATGAAAACACAGGACTATTCCTTTTAAAGTGATAAAAAAATACGCCCAATGCCAGCCCGACCGTTCCCAGAATCGAGGCTAACATTGGTCCATTATTCTGAACAGGCACATCCAGGCAGATATCAATCAACCAGATAACCACCAGCAATGCCCATACCGCCCACAGGCCCCATAGTAGGTTATAATTACGCACGATCAGGACGCCGATTGAATTCAATTTCCAGAGTGGAAATATCAGGAATAGTAATACGAAGTGTTTTACGCCCCCCATCCAGGTAGCGTATGTCGATCTGAACATCAGCACGGTCACCAACATGCTGCTTAACCACAGCTTTTAATTCATCCAACATACTATCCAAGATTTTATGAGTCATCTCATCTCTCCTTCTTGGTATCTTCCTTGCGGCTGTCACGCTGCATCATTCAACGACATAGTTGGTATCGGGCAAAAACACATTTTATTTAGTCAGTCATGTCCAAAACTTCGACCTCATCTACTTTCCTTACTCAACGGTGCCATGTCAAAAAAATCTTTTTATCCATACACTTAACGCATTCAGATAACAGACGTGTTCTATCCGATCTATCACTTATTCTCTATCCGTTATCAAGACTATCGTCCCATGAAGATATTGCTTAGCTAAACCGATTCTTCTATTTTAGCAAACGGTCCAATTATCATTGATAAGAGTAACGTTATGGCAAACAGAGTTTGGGTTATGGGCGACGCGGTTGTCGATCTCATCCCGGAAGATACGGAACGCTATCTGAAATGCCCCGGCGGCGCACCGGCCAATGTCGCTGTCGGCATTGCCAGACTGGGGGGAAACAGCGCCTTTGTGGGGCGCGTCGGCGACGATGTTTTTGGCCATTTTTTAAAAACGGTGCTGGAACAGGAAAGCGTCGATACGCATCACATGGCGCATGATAAGCACCATAGGACCTCAACCGTGGTCGTGAGCCTTGATGCGGCGGGGGAACGCACGTTCACGTTTATGGTACGCCCGAGTGCTGACCTGTTTTTGCAACCGGAAGATCTGCCTACGTTCAATCAGAAAGAATGGCTGCACCTTTGCTCCATTGCGCTTTCTCAAGAACCTTCGCGCAGCACCGCATTTGAAGCAATGCGGCAGGTGAAAGCCGCGCGAGGCTGGGTCAGCTTCGACCCGAATATCCGTGACGATCTCTGGCAAAGCGAGCAGGAACTGCGCGACTGTCTGACACAAGCGCTGATGCTGGCTGATGTCGTGAAGCTATCACGTGAAGAACTGGCCTTTCTATGTTCAACATCGGACGTTGAAGCAGGAATTCAGCAGTTCATACAACGCTACCCCACCCAACTGCTGCTGGTGACGCTGGGCAGTGAAGGCGTTTGGCTGCACGATCGCCGCCAGCGACAGCACTTTGCTGCGCCGTTAGTGACACCAATCGACACCACGGGTGCTGGGGATGCCTTCGTCGCGGGTTTACTGCACGGCCTGGCGCAATATGACGATCTGTCACAGCCACTTAGCTGGGATCCGATTATCGCGCAGGCGCAGCGGTGTGGCGCACTCGCCACCACAGCAAAAGGCGCAATGACCGCACTCCCCTACGCTCAGCAATTGCACGCACTCCCTTAGCCAACCCTAATCCCTCCGTTTAATACGGTTACCGCCCGGTTTTGTCGTCAGGATCACAGTTACAGAATCGGGCGAGTGAAATTTCTTGCTAACCCTCCTGCTGGCTTTTATTTTTCTCATGAAAAACCGGTTTAGCAATTTAGCTAAACATGAGAAATCCAAAAACAATAAATCTCCTTCACGACGAGAACGAAAAAATGAAACCAAGCCACCTTGCTGTGACGATAGGATTATTACTCTCCTCCCCGTTTTATGTTTCCGCTGCCAACACAGATAGTATTGAAGCCCGCCTGAACGCCATGGAGCAGCGCTTACAACAGGCTGAAGCCCGTGCCCAAGCCGCCGAAGCCAGAGCTGACGCCGCAGAAAAGCAAACCCAACAGCTCGCCACCCGCACCACGCAAACCGAACAAAAAACCCAGCAGGTAGAACAGCGCACAACGGCGCTGGCTAAGCAAAAATCATTTGCAGATGGATTTGAATTCCACGGCTACGCGCGTTCCGGCCTGTCGATCAATAACTCCGCCACCAGTTCCAAAACCGATATCGGACCGGGTATGTCCCCTGCCGGCCAGACTGGCGGACATATCGGTCGCTTAGGCAATGAAGACGACACCTACGTCGAGCTCAAACTGGAGCACAAACAGAAGCTGGATAACGGTGCCACCACCCGCTTCAAGGTGATGATGGCGGACGGCCAGCGCAGCTATAACGACTGGACGGCGGCCACCAGCGACCTGAACATCCGCGAAGCCTTCGTCGAACTGGGTTCATTACCGACCTTCACTGGTGCCTTTAAGGACACCACGCTGTGGGCAGGTAAACGCTTCGATCGCGATAACTTCGACATTCACTGGCTGGACAGCGACGTGATCTTCCTCGCGGGCACTGGCGGCGGGATCTACGACGTGAAATGGGCGGAGAGTGCCAAGAGTAACTTCTCGCTGTATGGCCGCAGCCTCGGCGAAATTACCTCGCTGGATAACGACATCAAAAACTACGTCTTTACCGCCAACAACTACGTTGGACCCTTCCAGTTCATGCTGAGCGGATTAACGGCCAAGAATAACGATGTAAAAGCAAACACCGGTACAAGCCGTGATAACACCGTCGTCACCAATACCCATGCGGGCGATAAAGGTTATCACGCGATGGTGGCTTACCACGGTGACAGCTTCTACGGCTTGCGCGACGGGACATCGAAAACCGCGATCCTCTACGGTCACGGACTGGGCGGCGAAGTGAAAAACATCGGTGCCGATGGCAACCTGACCGACGATGCCAACACCTGGCGTTTTGCAACCTACGGTACAACGGCGCTGAACAAGACCTGGAACTTCGCGCCGTCCATTCTGGCGCAAACCAGCAAAGACCGTTACGTCAACGGCGATAGCTACGAATGGGTGACGTTTAATGCGCGCCTGATTCAGGAAATCACCGAAAACTTTGCACTGGCTTATGAAGGCAGCTATCAATACATGGACCTCGATCCGCGCGGTTATCGCAGCCTGAATCAGGTGAGCGGCGGTTTCTACAAGCTGACCTTCGCCCCGACATTCAAGGTCGGCGATATCGGCAACTTCTTTAGCCGTCCTGAACTGCGCGTGTTTGCCAGCTACATGGACTGGGATAAGCGACTGGATCACTACTCCAGTGAAGATACGTTTGGCTCCACCGGCTTTAAAGCAGGCGGCGAATGGAACTTCGGTATCCAGATGGAAACCTGGTTCTAACCTTTGCCCGGCTCTGGCGTCGATTACGCGCTAATCGACGCCAAAGAAACTGCATATCCGATTGAAAAGAGGAATAATATGGATATCAACAAAACTGCCGCCGCGCTCATTCCCCTTCTCGGCGGGAAAGAGAATATCGCCAGTGCTGCCCACTGCGCGACTCGCCTGCGTCTGGTACTGAATGACGACAATTTAGCTGACAAGAAAGCCATCGAGAACGTTGATGGCGTTAAAGGCTGTTTCCAGAACGCGGGACAAATGCAGATCATTTTCGGCACAGGTCTGGTCAACAAGGTATATGCCGAGTTCATCAAAGCGGCTGGCATCAGTGAATCGAGCAAATCCGAAGCGGCCTCTGTCGCCGCGAAAAAACTGAACCCATTGCAACGCCTTGCACGTCTGCTATCGAACATCTTCGTTCCTATCATGCCGGCGATTATCGCATCCGGTCTGTTGATGGGGCTGCTCGGCATGATCAAAACCTATGGCTGGGTCGATGCCAGTAGCGCAATTTTCGTGATGCTGGATATATTCAGCTCCGCTGCCTTTATTATCCTGCCAATCCTGATCGGTTTTACCGCCGCGCGGGAATTCGGCGGTAACCCCTATCTCGGTGCGACGCTGGGCGGCATCCTGACCCATCCGGCGCTGACCAACGCCTGGGGCGTCGCGGGCGGCTTCCAGACCATGCACTTTTTCGGCATGGACATCGCCATGATCGGCTATCAAGGCACCGTGTTTCCGGTACTGCTGGCCGTCTGGTTCATGAGCATTGTGGAAAAGCGTCTACGCAAGATCGTACCTGATGCGTTGGACATCATCGTTACCCCGTTCCTTACGGTCATCATTTCCGGTTTCGTCGCGATGCTGCTTATTGGCCCAGCGGGTCGTGCGTTAGGCGATGGCATTTCTTTCTTACTCAGCACCTTGATTGCTCACGCGGGCTGGCTGGCCGGTTTGCTATTTGGCGGCCTCTACTCTGTCATCGTGATCACCGGCGTACATCACAGCTTCCATGCCATTGAAGCCGGGCTGCTTGGCAACCCAAATATCGGCGTCAACTTCCTGCTGCCAATTTGGGCGATGGCGAACGTGGCACAGGGCGGCGCGTGTCTGGCGGTATACTTTAAAACGCGTGATGCCAAAACCCGAGCGATTGCCGTTCCTGCGGGACTCTCTTGTCTACTGGGCATCACAGAAGCGGCGATATTTGGTATCAACCTGCGCTTCATTAAACCGTTCCTGGCGGCATTGGCGGGCGGTGCGCTGGGTGGCGCGTGGGTCGTATTCAATCACGTTAATATGACGGCCGTTGGGCTGACGGGTTTTCCAGGTCTGGCCATTGTGCAAGGTGGATCGATGCTTAACTACCTGATTGGGATGTTGATTGCGTTCGGTGCCGCCTTTGTCATTTCCTTACTGCTGAAATACAAAACGGATAGCGAATAATGAAGGAAGTCCACTTACTAAAGCGCATGGCGCACGCCCTGATGTCAGGTCACTCTCGGAAACAGGAAGACCCGTATCGCCCGGAATGGCACCTGTCCCCGTGCGTGGGTCTGCTCAACGATCCAAACGGATTTATTCATCATAATGGGCGTTACCATCTGTTTTATCAGTGGAATCCTCTCTCCTGTGCCCATGGAGCAAAATTCTGGGGGCACTGGAGCTCCGCCGATCTGGTGAACTGGACGCATGAACCGGTCGCACTGGTGCCAAGTGAAAGCTATGAAAGCCACGGCTGCTACTCTGGCTCTGCCGTGGTCGATCAGGGCGCGATCATGCTGGTGTATACGGGTAATGTGAAATACGGCGACGGCTCACGTACCGCGTTTCAATGCCTCGCCCGTGAGAATCCTAACGGTGAATATGACAAACTGGGCGCAGTACTGACGCTCCCTGAGGGCTACACCGGACACGTTCGCGATCCGAAAGTCTGGCGTCATGATGACCGCTGGTACATGGTGCTCGGCGCACAAGATCTCGAACTGCAAGGGAAAGTGCTGCTCTACCGTTCTGACGATCTGCTGGCGTGGGAAAAGATCGGCGAGATCGCTGGTTCTCGTTTGGGCGGACTGGGTGATTTTGGCTACATGTGGGAATGCCCGGATCTGTTTCCGTTGGATGGCCAAGACGTCCTGATTTGTTGTCCGCAAGGTATTCCCGCCGAAGCAGAACGCTACCTGAATACCTTTCAGGCAGGCTATTTCATTGGATCACTCAATTACGACAACGGCACCTATCCGCATCAGGGCTTCCACGAACTGGATCTCGGCTTCGAGTTTTACGCCCCGCAAACCACGCTGAGCGAAGACGGGCGACGCCTGCTGTTCGGCTGGATGTCGATTCCCGACGATAATGAATTCTTTGAGCCGACGATCGAATACGGTTGGATCCACACTATGACCTGTCCGCGTGAACTCACGCTACATGGCGATCGTGTTTATCAACGCCCTGCACGTGAACTACAACAGTTACGCAGGCAACATTACGCCTGGCAAGGAACCGCAGACTACGCGTCTCCACTGCATGCCAGCAGCGCGGAAATTCTCATCACTGTGCAAGGGGAATTTCAGTTCAGCCTCGCCTCACAACTGGTTCTCTGCTGGGATGGGGAGCGTGTGACACTCAGCCGCCGCAATCGTCGCACCGGTGAACCCGTACATCGCTACTGGCGCGGTGACCTAAGCCAATTGCAGATATTGTGCGATCGATCCAGCATTGAAATTTTCATCAACGACGGCGAAGCCGTGATGTCTGCACGCTATTTTCCGGAAAACGAGGCAATCATGACGTTCAGCGGTTCTGGACGATTAACGCTACAACACTGGCTGTTAGCGTCATGCGTGATAGAATAACCTCCCTTTTTTCTGATAGCAGACCTCGCGGTGAAACCGACTAAACGCATAACAATCAGTGACATCGCCGCGCTGGCCGGTGTATCAAAATCCACCGCCAGTCTGGTACTTAACGGACGCAGTAAAGAGTTTCGCGTTTCTGATGAAACCCGCGATCGTATTTTAGCCGTCGCACATGAGCAACGTTATCAGCCCAGTATTCACGCACGTTCGCTGCGTTCCTCACGCAGCAACACGCTGGGGCTGGTGGTGCCGGAAATGACCAACTACGGGTTTGCCGTCATTTCCCGCGAGCTGGAAATGCTGTGCCGTGAAGCAGGGCTACAGCTGCTGATTGCCTGCACCGACGAAAATGCCAGTCAGGAGATGATGGCCGTTAACAGTCTGGTGCAGCGTCAGGTCGATGGTCTGATTGTCGCCTCCAGCCTGTTGAGCGATACCGAGTATCAGAAAATTAATCAGCAACTGCCCGTCATACAGTTTGACCGGGTGATTGGTGATTCCACGCTGCCGATGGTGATTTCCGAAGCGGTAGAATCCACAGCAGAAATGGTCGAACGTATCGCCCTCCAGCATCAGGAAGAATTCTATTTTATCGGTGGTCAATCACGCATTTCACCGACCCGCGATCGTCTGGCAGGTTTTCAACTGGGTTTGCAGCGTGCTGGTCTGGAATGCCGCCCAGAGTGGATCATTCATGGTAGTTACCATCCTAGCTCTGGTTATGAAATGTTTGCCCAACTGTGTGCAACCTTGGGGCGCCCACCGAAAGCGCTGTTCGTTGCCGCCTGTGGGTTGCTGGAAGGGGTTTTGCGTTATCTGAATCAGCATAACCTGATGGAAAGTGATATCCGCCTGTGTAGTTTTGACGATCACTATCTGTTTGATTGTTTACCGCTAAAGATCGATACCGTGGCACAGGATTGTGAAACGCTGGCACGTAGCAGCTTCGAAATGGTAACCAGCCTGATTGCACAGCAGCCGCTTGAAGAAGATCGGCGCTATATCCCGACGCGTATTCATTGGCGTCATCCCGACTCACGGGCATAAACCAAAACGGCTATTCGCTACAGTCCTCTCATTGCTGTAGCGTATCACCCGACCTCAGCTTGAATAAGGCATTTAACGACAACTCTGACGTGGCCACATAACCACCTGCACCACAACCAAAGAAAAGGAAATTTCACATGAACGTTCGCAATATCAAAACACCTGTCGGGCTGGCCGCACTCGTTGCCGCAGCCATAGGCTTAACAGCCTGTGAAGACAAGCCAGACGTCACCACCGAGCCAACCCAGTCGACGCCTGCCGCTGCCAGCACGGCACCTGCACCTGCACCTGCACCTGCACCTGAAGCAAAACCCCAGGTCGATGCTAACCAGAAGCTTAATCTCTACATTCAATGCTTCAATGCCACCCATGAACGCGCCCATAAAGCAATGGAACGATACGCATCCTGGGTTAAAGACATGAAGGTGGGCCCTACAGGTAAAGAGCGAGTCATTTACGGCGTCTACTCAATGTCAGAATCCAGCTTGAAAGACTGCGGGGAACCCCTTATCAAGGCAGCCCAAAGCGAGCCTGTCATGCCCGCGCTAGATACGGCTGCCAAGGACTACTCCGCAACAGTGACCACCTGGGGCCAGACATTACAGGAAGCCGATACTTACTACAGTCGCGAGAACTATAAAGATGACGCGATGGCACGCGGCAAAGCGATGCATGGCGACATCGTCAAACACTATGCGGCATTCAGCACGGCCAACCGCCAGTTCAATCAGGCTCTGGAAGAAGCCAACGACGAGCGCCAACTGATTCAATTGGCGGAAATCGAGAAGAGTGAAGGCCGCCAATTCAATTACTGGTATATGGCTACCATGCTCAGCGCCAAGCAGTTGGTAAATTTACTGACGCAAGATGATTTCAACGTCGACACGGCGACATCGCGGCTCAAGGCTTATGAAGACAACGCCGATGCGCTAATCGAGCTGGCCAAAAAGCCCGAAACCGCGAAACCCTCGACATGGTTGCTGATGAGTTCGCCATTAGAAAGCTATCGCATATCCGCCAAAGAACGCCTGCGCCGGGTGCGCGATAAGACCCCTTACAGCCAAAGTGAGCGCATGATGCTATCTAGCAGTTCCGGCTGGATGGTGGATGGCAGCGCCGAAAAGCTCATCAGAAACTACAACTCTCTGGTGGAAAGCAGTAACCGCATGCGCTGATTCACACCGTTAGCCTTCCCAACGGAATACAGCACTGAAGTCATATTGAATAAAAAAAGAATGCGGTTTGAATTTTCATCCCGCATTCCTTCTTAAAACATCACTCGTAATCGTTACTTAGCAGCGGTTTCCGCACCGACCAGCCCCACTTTGAGGTAGCCCGCTTTACGCAGTGAATCCATCACGCTCATGATGGTTTCATAATCCACGCTTTTATCCGCCTGAAAAAAGATAGTCGTTTCTTTGTTAGCGCTGGTTCTCGCATCCAGTACCTGAGCCAGAGACTGCTCGTTGACTACATCGTCTCCCAGAAACATTTGCTTATCTGCTTTTACCGTCAGGTAAACTGGTTTTTCCGGTCGCGGTTGAGGGACAGCGGAAGAGGCTGGCAAATCGACGCGAATATCCACCGTTGCTAACGGGGCGGCCACCATGAAGATGATTAGCAAGACCAGCATGACATCTATAAACGGTGTCACGTTGATATCATGCATCTCGCCATCATCACCTACATCATCGTTTAAATGCATTGCCATGACTTAACCCACCCGCAGTTTATGCGCAGAGGACGCCACCCGATTGTCATTGCTAGCAGCCACATCCAAATCTCGACTCAACAGCAACAGCACCTGAGCCGCGACATCGCCCACCAGCGCTTTATAACCAGCGATCCAACGAGCAAAGACGTTATAGATAACCACGGCAGGAATAGCGGCAACCAGACCAATTGCCGTCGCCAACAAGGCTTCCGCGATCCCTGGTGCGACAACAGCCAGATTGGTGGTTTGCGTTTGTGCGATACCGATGAAGCTGTTCATGATGCCCCACACCGTGCCAAACAACCCGACAAACGGCGCGACAGCCCCCACGGTTGCCAGGTAGCCATTTCCACGGCCCATGTGACGCCCAGTAGCCGCGACGCGACGTTCCAGACGAAACGCGGTGCGCTCTTTAATGCCGTTGTTGTCATCCGAACGTGCGGACAATTCCATTTCATTCTGTGCATCAACTAACAGTTGCTGAGCAACACTGCCCGCCTTGAAAGCATCGGCTGTTCCCGCTGCATCATCCAAGGTTCTGGCCTGTGCTAATGCCTGATACTCACGACGCAGACGGCGTTTGGCGCCCATTAACTCAACCGTTTTACTAAAGAAAATCGCCCAAGTGATCACGGAGGCTAGCAGAAGGCCAATCATTACCGTTTTCACAACAATATCAGCGTGCTGATACATACCCCAGACAGACAGATCCGTTCTCATCAAATTGTTGATACCAGGAGAAGCACGGTCAGGCAGAGACAATGGCGATGCGGCAACAGACGCATTCTCAACGGGAGCATTTCCAGCATCCGCGCCAAGCACCATTGCTGGTGCAGCTTGAACCGTTGTCGCACCTGAAGAGTCGCCAGAAATTGGGGCTGTTGCAGGGGCCGCAAACGCATTTCCACTTAGTCCTGCGCTAAAGAGCAGAGTAATCAGTATGCTACGGGAAAATGCGCTGAACGCACTACGTTTTGATTGCCAGGCTGATGACACCTGTTGAGTAATGTTACTGACAGCCGTATTCACGCTGTGCCTCCACCATTAATTCATCACTGTTGACGCTAGAAACCAGCCTGAAATAATATCAGACCCAGCGTTAATTGATAGTCGTTCTCATTATTATTTACACCAAACAATGCATTTTCATCGCGATGTTTCGCAGAAGTGTTACATCACGGTATTGAAATAAAACAATAAGGTATAAAAAATGTTATGAACTTCGACATTAAGGAATAACAGCGTAGACTTGCAGGTAAATAGTATCTGACGAATAAGTACCTGAGCGTTTTCAGAACCGCTTTCTATTATGTGATCAACATTAAGTTATCACACCATTTTCTACGATGAGATCAGAAGCTATCCGACAAGGACAGAAACACAACACAATACTAAAATTAAATAAAACATAAGGTTACGTCATTTCATTTCTGATATTTTTCGAAAATTTCATATAAAACAGCATTTCATATCACCTATAGCTTTTGTGATAAGTGTCATTATTCAAAGTTGTATAATAGGTTAGGTTATTCCCGAGAATTCAGAGGGTGTGCACCAAGACCGTCGCAAGACAAATTTATATACCCTAAATAATTCAAGTTTCAGGAAGGCGGCAAGCGAAGGAGTCCCGATGAGCTTACTCAAGTAAGTGATTCGGGTGACTGAACGCAGCCAACGCACATGCAACTTGAAGTATGACGGGTATAGACATCGTCCCATTCTCATAACAGCCCCTGGTCTGCTAACGGGAGCCTCTTTTTATTAGAACAATCATTTAAATAAGTTTTTTACCCTATCATTATTTCTGGAGATAACTCAATGAAGCTGTCGAAAACATTGGTAAGTCTTTGCCTGAGTTCTGCTGCATTATTTATGACACAAGCTGTTCAAGCACAACAAATTAAAGCCTCCGATGTTCACCCTGAAGGCTATCCAAACGTCGTTGCCGTGCAAAAAATGGGAGAAAAACTTAAAACTGCCACAAATGGCCGACTGGAAATAAAAACATTCCCCGGCGGTGTGCTCGGTGATGAGAAACAAATGATTGAACAAGCACAATTAGGTGCAATTGATATCATTCGCGTTTCCATGACACCCGTTGCGGCAATATTGCCAGAAATCGAAGTCTTTACTCTCCCCTATATTTTCCGCGATGAAGACCATTTACATAAAGTACTTGATGGAAAGATTGGGCAAGAAATTGGCGACAAAATTACGAACAACAGCAAATCTAAACTGGTCTTTCTCGGCTGGATGGATGCAGGCACACGCAACCTGATCACGAAAGCGCCGATTACCAAACCGGAAGATCTGCAAGGCATGAAGATCCGCGTCCAGACAAGCCAGGTAGCGCTCGCTACACTGAAAGCCATGGGAGCGAACTCAATTGCGATGGGCACCAGCGAAGTCTTCAGCGGTATGCAAACTGGCGTTATTGACGGCACGGAAAATAATCCACCAACTTATGTCGCTCATAACTATATGCCTGTCGCCAAGAACTTTACCTGGAGTCGCCACTTTATCATTCCTGAACTGTTCCTTTATTCCAAAGTTAAATGGGACAAACTGTCTAAAGAAGATCAAGACACTATCCTGAAACTTGCTAAAGAAGCACAGCTGGAACAACGCGCATTGTGGAATGAATACAATCAGCAATCATTAGATAAAATGAAAGCGGGCGGTGTTCAGTTCCATGAAGTAGATAATGATTATTATTTCAAAGCAACCCAATCCGTACGCGATCAATTTGGGGCTAAATATCAAGATCTGATCAAAGCCGTCGCTGACGTAAAATAACCAGCCTAAGTGCGGACAACGTTTATTAAATCTGTCCGCACTTCATCTTCATCAGGTAAAATAATAATGGCCAATGCATATATTTCAGCCATGGATGTATTATATAAAGTCGCCATGTGGGTATCAGGACTAGCGTTATTAATCATGACGCTTATTATTCCTATTGGCATATTCGCACGCTATGCATTAAATTCCGCATTATCCTGGCCAGAACCTATCTCGATTATCTGCATGGTGACATTTACTTTTGTCGGTGCAGCAGTCAGTTATCGTTCATGTTCACATATTGCCGTTAGCATGCTTACCGACCGCCTCCCTGATATAGGAAAGAAGGTATGCTCACATCTGACGAATATTCTGATGATGACCATCAGTGTCTTCATTCTGTATTACAGCGTCACGCTTTGCATAGAGCTATGGGAACAACCCGTCGCTGAATTTCCTTTATTGACCGCAGGTGAGAGTTATTTACCGCTACCGATTGGATCGCTGCTCACGTTGCTGTTTATCATCGAAAGAATATGTTTTGGCCCGCAGGATCAACGCCCTGTGGTGATGCTTGGCAATGCTTAATTTGGAGCCAATACCATGGACGCATTTATTTTAGTTGGTTCGCTAGCCATCCTACTAGCGGTTGGTGTCCCCGTGGCTTACGCCGTCGGGTTGAGCGCCATTGTCGGCGCGATTTGGATCGATTTACCACTCGAAGCCGTCATGATCCAGATCACCAATGGGGTAAACAAGTTTTCACTGCTGGCAATCCCCTTCTTTATTCTGGCTGGGGCCATTATGGCTGAGGGCGGCATAGCCCGTCGTTTAGTTAACTTTGCCTATATCTTTGTTGGCTTTATTCGAGGCGGGTTATCGCTGGTCAATATTGTCGCGTCTACTTTTTTCGGTGCCATCTCCGGTTCTTCCGTTGCCGACACCGCGTCGATCGGTTCAGTCATGATCCCTGAAATGGAGAAAAAAGGGTATCCTCGCGACTTTGCCGCCGCCGTTACCGCCAGCGGTTCGGTTCAGGCCATCCTGACACCGCCAAGCCACAACTCCGTCATTTATTCTCTGGCAACCGGGGGCACGGTCTCAATCGCGTCACTCTTTATTGCCGGGATCATGCCGGGTCTGTTGCTCAGTTTAACGATGATGGTGATGTGCGTCGGGTTTGCACACAAACGTGGTTATCCTAAAGGTGAGCGAGTGCCTTTCCGTCAGGCGCTGAAAATCTTCGTAGACACGCTTTGGGGATTGATGACTGTCGTCATCATTATGGGGGGGATTCTTTCTGGTATTTTTACCGCAACCGAGTCTGCCGCCATCGCCTGCCTGTGGTCGTTTTTCGTCACGATGTTTATCTATAAAGATTACAAATGGTCTGAACTGCCCAAACTGATGTATCGCACAGTGAAAACCGTGACGATTGTGATGATCCTAATTGGTTTTGCCGCCGCATTTGGGGCGATCATGACCTATATGCAGTTGCCAAGCCGTATCACCGAATTTTTTACCTCCATTTCGGATAATAAGTACGTCATTCTGATGTGGATTAACATCATGCTGCTATTGATTGGCACGTTGATGGATATGGCACCAATCATCTTGATCCTCACACCAGTTCTGCTGCCCGTCGCTGTTTCACTTGGCATCGATCCGGTACATTTCGGTATGATTATGCTCGTCAATCTTGGAATCGGCCTGATCACGCCACCCGTGGGTTCAGTACTTTTCGTTGCTAGTGCGGTCAGTAAACAGAAAATAGAGCAGGTAGTGAAAGCGATGTTGCCTTTCTACGCTGGACTCTTTTTTATACTGATGCTGGTCACTTATGTTCCGGCGATTTCTCTCTGGCTACCCAAACTCTTTGGCGTACATACCGGCTAATATCCGACAAAATACACCACCTCAAGCCCGCATTGACTGCGGGCTTTTACTCAAGCAATGATGCTCATCCTACCTTTCCTTGAAGAACTTTCATCTTCATCTAGCAGGAAGCCCCTTTTCAAAACGTAATAACAGCAACTCTGACCGTTTTTCTCTTCATCGGGAAAAGCGTATCCACGTGCCGTTTAAGGCGTGGTAACGTAGAAAGTATCAGATAGCACAGAAACTCTCGTTAATATCCGGTCATACAGGCGTTTGAATAACCCGGCGCGACCTGAACAGAAAAGGTGATATTGGTTATGACAAGCAAAAAAACGGCAACCGCATTAGTCGCCGCAGGACGCAGCAAAAAATTCACTCAGGGTGCGGTCAACCCTATTATTCAGCGCGCATCGTCACTGGTGTTTGATACCGTTCAGGATAAAAAACACGCTGCAATCAACCGGACAAAAGGCGCACTCTTTTACGGTCGTCGTGGTACGTTGACTCATTTCGCCTTTCAGGACGCGATGACAGAGTTGGAAAACGGTGCAGGTTGCGTGCTCTATCCTTGTGGTGCTGCGGCTATCGCCAATTCCATCCTTTCGTTTGTTTCGACAGGGGATCATGTTCTGGTGACAGGTTCCGCTTATGAACCCACCCAGGATTTCTGTAACACCGTGCTTCGCAAGATGAATATTGATACCACCTATTTCGATCCCTTAGTGGGGGCGGACATTAGCCACCTCATTCAGAAAAACACCAAGGTTGTTTTTCTGGAGTCTCCCGGTTCCATCACGATGGAAGTGCACGATGTCCCTGCCATCGTGAAAGCGGTACGCCATGCTAACCCGGATATCGTTATCATTATGGATAATACCTGGGCGGCTGGCATTCTGTTCAAGGCTCTGGAATTTGGCATTGATATCTCCGTGCAGTCTGGCACGAAATATATTGTCGGTCACTCCGATGCCATGCTAGGTACCGCCGTTGCCAACGAACGTTGTCTGGAACAACTGCGCGAACATTCTTATCTCATGGGGCAGATGGTCGATGCAGATACGGCCTACGTCGCCAGTCGAGGCTTACGTACGCTGGGCGTCCGTTTAAAACAACATCAGGAAAGCAGTATTCGCATCGCTAACTGGCTATCAGAACGCCCCGAAGTGGCGACGGTTAATCACCCGGCGCTGCCTGGTTGTAAAGGCCATGAATTCTATGTTCGAGATTTTTCAGGATGCAATGGGCTTTTTTCCTTTGTCCTGAAAACACGATTGAATAAAGACCAGTTAGCAAATTATCTGGATCATTTCGAACATTTCAGTATGGCCTATTCATGGGGCGGGTTTGAGTCGTTGATTCTGGCCAATCAGCCTGATGAGTTGGCATCTATCCGACCGGTCGCTGGCGTTGATTTTACCGGTACGTTAATTCGCTTACATATTGGACTTGAAGATTGTGAGGATCTGATTGAGGATCTAGCGGCTGGCTTTAACAGAATTCAGGAAGTGTGACGGTTATCAGCCCTTCGATATCCTGATTTCCAGCATGGGGAAAGGTAAAACGTGTATGATAGAAAGCGCGGCAATTCCTATTAAAAAGCCGCGTTATTTTACCCAGAACGTAGCATTTTGCCCTCTGTTGGTATCAGTAGAATCCTTGCCATCGGGTTCGGGCACGTGTCCTGTTTCTGTTTTTTTAGGACTTTAGACACCAGGCAGGAAAGAATATGGTTCATGAAATTATTCAGGCACTATGGCAACAAGATTTCAGTGCGCTGGCCGACCCCAACGTTATCTGGGTAATCTACGGCATTTTATTCACCACGTTATTTCTTGAAAATGGTTTATTGCCCGCCTCCTTTCTGCCCGGTGACAGCCTGCTATTACTGACTGGAGCCATGATCGCTAAAGGCGTCATGAGCTTTTTCCCGACAATGATCCTACTGACGGTGGCGGCCAGCCTCGGCTGTTGGTTCAGCTATCTGCAAGGGCGCTGGCTGGGGGATACCCGTCTGGTCAAAGGCTGGCTATTACAATTACCCGCCCACTATCATCAACGGGCTCACCATCTTTTCCATCGTCATGGGTTGGTCGCTTTATTGATCGGTCGCTTTCTGGCGTTTGTTCGTACGCTATTGCCGACCATGGCAGGCATTTCCGGGCTAAATAGCACTCGCTTCCAGATATTTAACTGGCTCAGCGGTTTCCTTTGGGTTGGCGGCATCGTGACGCTAGGCTACGCCCTAAGCCATATTCCGCTGGTGAAACGTTATGAAGATCAGGTAATGACCGCGCTGATCATTCTCCCGATGATTCTGTTGTTATGTGGGTTAGTCGGCATGGTCATCATGGTCTGGCGTAAGAAGCGAATGGCGGCTTAACTTACCGCCAACAATAGTTAGCTACCTTCAACCACGCGGTTGCTGGATTTCAACCGCGCGACTTCATCTCCAGGTGTCGCGCCAAAATAGCGTTTAAATTCACGACTGAATTGGGATGTACTTTCGTACCCGACACGAATGGCAGCCGTTCCCGCCTTCAGGCCATCATTCAACATCATTAAGCGCGCTTTATGTAATCGATAGGATTTTAGATACTGCAACGGTGATGTATTGGTTACCGCTTTAAAATTATGGTGGAACGCAGATACGCTCATATTGACCTCCGTCGCCAGCAACTCAACATTCAGGTTATCCGCATATTGGTTTTCTATTCGACGTAGCGACTTTGCAATTTGACTAAAATGCGTATGCCGATTCACCAGTGCCTGTAACGCCGCACCACGCTCACCACATAGCATATGATAAAGGATCTCTCTGACGATATGCGGCCCAAGCACTCGTGCATCACGAGGGTTCGCCATTGCATCCAGGAGACGTTCGACGGCGCACAGCACATCATCCGTTAACGACACACTGTTCACGCCACTGGAATCAGAGCAAGGCCTCAGCACACTGTCATCATCCCCGATATCGATGAGCAAATCTTGCAGCATCTGCATATCAATACGAATAGAAAGGCCAATCAAGGGCTGTTCAGCACTCGCAATCGTTTCACATTCAAAAGGCAGGGGGACTGTCATTAACAGGTAGTTTTCCGGGTTGTACTGAAATGTTTTCCCCCCCAAATAACCGATTTTTTGTCCCTGAAGAATAATCACAATCATTGGGTCATACATCACCGGCGAACGTGGATGGGGCTCACCCGCATAAAGAATTTTAACGTGCGGAATCGGTGATTGCGTCACCCAATTTCCCGATGAATAGCGCATCGCTTGTTTCACCATCCGCGCATGCGGGCCACTAACAGACATACTCTCACCTCTTCTAAAGACTAAAGATAAAATGACATAGAAAGCGACTTTTATCATCATTTTCTATTGATTCCTGTAGAAATAGGCAATAACCAAACAGGAATGAGCATTGCGCATCGGCGACGAATTGATAACCTTTACAAAGCATATTGCACTAACGTTTTGCCCTCTCATCAAGGTGTTACACAGGATAAATAACCCATGCTAAATTTTACACTTCATACCCCAACGAAAATTTTATTCGGTGAAGGTCAAATCGCTGAATTAAGTAAAGAAATTCCAGCTGATGCACGCATTCTCATCACGTACGGCGGTGGTAGCGTAAAACGCAACGGCGTACTGGATCAGGTCTATCAGGCTCTGAACGGGCGGCAGGTTCTTGAATTTTCGGGTATTGAACCGAACCCGACGTACGAAACCCTTATGAAAGCCGTTGATATGGTTCGTGCGGAAAACATTGATTTTCTGCTGGCGGTAGGAGGAGGTTCGGTCGTCGATGGCACCAAATTTATCGCCGCCGCTGCTGGCTATAAAGCGGCGCAAGATCCGTGGCATATTCTGGAAACCACAGGGGCCCACATCGATAACGGCATTGCGATGGGTGCCGTATTAACGCTGCCAGCGACAGGTTCCGAATCCAATAGCGGTGCCGTGATTACACGCCACAGCACTGGCGACAAGCAGCACTTCTTCTCTCCGCATGTTCAACCTCTGTTTGCAGTACTCGACCCCGTGGTCACCTATACGCTACCGGCACGACAAATCGCCAATGGCGTCGTGGACGCTTTCGTTCATACCATTGAGCAATACCTGACTTATCCAGTCGACGCCAAAGTACAGGATCGCTTTGCTGAAGGTTTATTACTGACGCTGATTGAAGAAGGCCCGCGTGCATTATCCGAACCACAAAACTATAACGTTCGAGCGAATGTCATGTGGAGTGCGACGATGGCGCTGAATGGCCTGATTGGCGCAGGCGTGCCGCAGGATTGGGCAACGCATATGCTAGGCCATGAACTGACCGCGATGCACGGTCTCGACCATGCTCAAACGCTGGCGATTGTCCTGCCTGCCATGCTGACGGCGAAAAAATCACAAAAACGCGCGAAATTATTGCAGTATGCAGAACGCATCTGGAATTTACGGGATGGTAGCGACGATCAGCGCATTGATCATGCCATCGCCGCGACGCGTGATTTCTTCGAAAAAATGGGAGTGCCTACCCATATGTCCGACTACCAATTGGACGGTAGCACAATCCCAGCCATGGTTGCCAAGTTGAAGGAACATGGCATGACCGCTTTGGGAGAACATCAGGATATTACCTTGAGTGATAGCCAGAGGATTTACGAAGCGGCACGCTAATGCACTTTCAAAAACAGTGTAGAACCTTTGGCGAATTTTTCGACTAGAATGAAACGACATGCCTGTTGTTGCGAGAAGATGATTGTTGCGGGAGGACATCGTTGCAAGCAGACAATTGCCGTAAAAAGACAATTGTTGCGAGAAGACGATACCGCATCGGATTTTGATGGTCGCAGCAACGGGCCGCCAACTCCCGTTAAACCCCAAATATTATACTGATTAACGGTTGAAAAAGGAGAATGACATGACGCAACCCAAGATTAAACTGGCTGATGGTAATATCATGCCCCAGTTGGGCCTCGGTGTATGGCGGGCAAGCAATGAAGAAACCGTCGCGGCCGTTACTGAAGCCTTAAACACCGGTTATCGCGCCATTGATACCGCCGCAATTTACAAGAACGAAGAAGGCGTCGGTCAAGCATTGCAAGATGCAGATCTTCCGCGTGATGCATTGTTCATTACGACTAAACTCTGGAATAGCGATCAAAAAGACCCGCAGAAAGCGCTGGAAGAGAGCCTGCGCAAACTGCAATTGGATTACGTGGATTTGTATCTAATCCACTGGCCGCTACCACACCAGGACACCTATGTGGACGCCTGGCGCGGATTAATCAAGCTACAGGAACAAGGGCTGGTTAAAAGTATTGGCGTCAGTAACTTCCATCCGCATCATTTACAGCGCCTGAAAGATGAGACTGGTGTTCTTCCTGTCATTAACCAGGTTGAATTACACCCCTTGTTACAACAGCGTCAACTCCATGTCTGGAACGTTAACCACCATATTCAAACCGAATCCTGGAGCCCGCTGGCGCAAGGCGGTGAGGGCATCTTCGATCAACCCATTATTCGTAAATTGGCAACCAAGTACGATAAAACGCCCGCGCAAATTGTTATCCGCTGGCACCTGGACAATGGGCTAGTCGTCATTCCAAAATCCGTGACGCCTTCACGCATCCGGGAAAACTTTGACGTCTTCGATTTTAGATTGGATAAGGATGAACTGGGAGAGATCGCGACGCTCGATAGCGGTAAACGTCTTGGCCCCGATCCGGACCTCCCCAGAAACGATTAATTTTCCTGTCTCACTGGCAAACGACCCCGTTTGCCAGTTTACTCCACAGACGCTAATCGTTCTGTCACTTGAAACTCATAGACATCACTGCGGCAATACATTTCACCGTACTCCAACAGATCGCCATGTAAGTCATAAGTATGCTGACGAGTTAACAAAACAGGCGTATCTGGTGGAATGTGCAAATGTTCGGCAACCTCTGCCGGACAAGCCAACGCTTTTAAACGATAGCGTTTTTTTTCCGGATAGATATTCCGGGTTGCCCAGTATTGATAGAGTGAGTGATCCAGTTGCTCTGGCTCCGGCAGTAAGGTCAGCGGGATCCATTCTATTTCAAACGATACCGGGTCCCCGTTCATTAAGTGCACACGCCGCAACCGGGTGACAAGCGTGTCTTTCGGCAAAGACATCTCAGTGGCGATTGATTCAGGCAATTTCTTTCGCTCTCGTTCCAGCCAACGTTCGCCTGTTGTTTCCTCCTGCCGCAGGATCAATGGGATAAACCCTGCTTCATCGGGATCTGACCAATCATCCAAGTGCTGGCTGATTCGAGTACCGACGCCTTGCTGACGAACAATCAGCCCTTTTTTTTCCAGCAATGACATCGAACGCGAAATCGTCACGCGAGATAAACCAAGCTGTTGTGCAATCAATCTTTCAGCTGGTAAAAACTGCCCGGACAGCGCCTTACGTCACGCAATGCCCGTTTCAAGAAGTAAAGCAAGCTGCATATAACGGGGTGTTGATGAGGGTTCTCCCAACTTATCCCGTAGCCAAAGAAGTAGTTTCTGCATCGTGCAGCCTTTTATTGTTTCTATACCACTTTCAGCATACGCAATTGTTAACCACAAGTGTTGGCACAAATGAGCGTGTAGAACAATAATCGCCAGGACTTAGATTGGTATCATAAAGGAGTTAAATTGGACTTGCCTCATTCGTTTGATTTTCGTACAATACATTCAGTTGTGCCAACACCAGGATCGGGGATCAAATAAACGATCCCAACGCGTTATTTTGGCGACGCCGATTGTCAGCTCGTAACGCGATGAAGATGTACGAATACAAAAGAAAAAGGGAGAGGGCTGCATAAGAACGCAGCCTATGTATAGATCACTGAAGTTAAAACGGGTGGACTATCAAATCGATGGCTGTACGATAAGCTGCCCGGCCGAGCCACGATCGGCCATTTCCAACGTCTGGCTGTAATACAAAAATGGGAAGGCCGATGATGAGGGTTGCATGAAATAAACCAGCAGCTCAACGTCGTTATCAACCCAGACCGTATCCTTCCAGCCACTATCCTCGACAGGAACCGCACCACCATTCATGCTACGCACCAGGAATTTCACACCCTGAATATGGAACGACTGTGGCGTGTCGGCATGAATTACCCAGCGCTCACAACGACCAAACTGCGTTTGCACATCCATCCGGGTCATATCCCACATCGCGCCATTAATGCCCGGTAAGCTGTCACCTAGACGAAATTCACGTGTACGACTAATGCTGCCTTCAATAATGTTATCGGCCAGTAATCGCATCGGCAGATTATCCGTGACCAATGGTAATAGCCCGGTTGGTTTTAGCGTTAAAATCTGCGTCGAAATCAGAATACTGGAGGGTTCAAACAGACCGCGAAGACGATCCATGATCCCCGCTGATTCACCCGCCGTCAGTGTCACTTCTCCCCCTTCCGACATATTAACCAAAATCTCCCGACGCTCACCTGGCGCAAGCGAGATCTGATTAATGGCCATCGGCGCAGGTAAAAGCCCTTGATCGCTGGCGATAACATGCATCGGGCGTCCATCACTCAGGCGGATCACATAACGACGGGCATTCGATGCGTTCAATAATCTCAAACGCACCCAGCCACGCGAAACTTCCACAAAGGGATTCTGAACGCCATTCACTAACAGCGTGTCTCCCACAAATCCGCCGTTTGCCGGAGGGCTATAGATCGGCACACCAAAATTATCCAGACGCTTGTCCTGAATAATCAGCGGAAAGTCATCAACGCCATAATGATTAGGAAGCGGAAGCGATTTGTTGATACTGTCTTCAACCAGCCACAGCCCCACCAATCCATTATAGATATGGGGCGCCATGCGATTAGGCGTATTAGCGTGATACCAGCAAGTAGCAGAGGGTTGTCGAATCGGCAGGACGGGTGACCAATCCATCCCCGGCGAAATAATGCGTGCAGCGCCCCCCATTAGAGAACCGGGCACTTGTAAACCGCCAATTGTCATCGCCACAGGTTCATTCAGCCGATTACTATAAATCAGCTTGACGTCATCCCCGTCAAATACGCGCACGGTTGGCCCCAGATACCGACCATTAATTCCCCAGACTGAGGTTTTACGATCGCCAGCAAAGGCCCAGTGTGTTCGTTGCATCGTCAGAAACAGAGGCTGCCCCCGACGCGACTCCAGTAACGGCGGAATAGGTAATGCGCCGGGGGTTTCCTTCACTTTCGCCATCGCTGGCGTCATACCCGCACACAACGCAAGACCCGATGCCTGAATAAACTGACGTCGGCTGAGTGACATAATTACCCCGTAAATCTGTTAACCGTTTGCAAAGTTTAGCTTCCGTATCAACGTACGGAAGCAATAACGACTGAGTTTTAATTCACGTTAATTCGAATATACCCGTCATATTCAAATCGCTTGTGTGTTGGCTACCCGGCTCATCATGGACCTTGCCCTAAAGCGTCAACGCATAGACTTGTTCAAAACGCCACGTTTCATCACACAACTCGAATATTTTGGGTATAAAGATTATTTTTTCTCTGTAGCTTCACGAGCCGCAACTTCCGCATCCAACTGCGCCAGTTTGGCAGCCATGAGTTCATGACAATGCGCCGCCAGTTCACGGACCTGTTCTTTGTTATAAGCACGTGTATCAACAGGCGGCAGCATTTCCACAATAACGTGGCCGTTGTTCCAGCGGTTCAATTTCACCTTGTTGCTGGTGGTTGAAACACAAATCGGCACGATCGGAACTTCCGCACTAATCGCAGCATGGAACGCGCCGGTTTTAAACGGCAATAAACCACGCCCACGGCTACGTGTGCCTTCCGGAAACATCCAGATAGAAATATTGCGTTCTTTAATATGCTTCACAACCTGAGCGATAGTGCCATGCGCTTTAGCCCGGTTTTCTCTGTCGATCAGCAAGTTACCGGTCAACCAGTAAAGCGGACCGAAAAACGGGATCCACAACAGGCTTTTTTTCCCGACCGTTACCGTGCGTGGCTGAACCGCATTCGATGCGGTCACCATATCGTAATTGTTTTGATGATTAGCGATATAGATACAGTTGCCGTAATGCGCGGCCTCTTGCGGTATACGTAGCTCAACTTTTAAACCAAATACCACTGACAGCCGGCCAAAAGCACGGCCAAACGTCGACACATGACTTGGATTTTTCGGGCTGAACAGGCAGTAGATAGAGCCAAAGATGCAAATCAGGATCGAAAAGACGATCACAATAATGAAACGAAGAATGAATAACATAACAACCTCATTAGCCAACAGCCGCCGCTAGTATAGCGATTTCGCTATAAAAAACACGGTGATTCCTTTTACAACAGAGTGGCACTCTGGTAATCAGATCATGTCTGGAAGGATCAAACTGGCCGGGACGAAGATGCGCAGCGCATGATTCCGTCCCGACATTGATGACTTATTCTTCGCTATCACCACGGCTCACCGACTTCGGCGCATCCACATCAATACGATCGATACGCTGCAAACCACGCAGCAGAGTCCCCTTGCGGCCTCGCTCAGACTGGTATTTCTGTAGTTCATTGGGACGAAGGACCAACTTGCGCTTACCAAAGAACAACGTTACCGATGCCTGAGGCGGCAACAACAACAGCCAGGACAGACGATCTTTACCACTGGAAAAATCAGCAGACGAAATGGATACGATCTTATTACCTTTGCCTTTCGACAATTGTGGTAAATCAGAGACAGGGAATAACAGCATTCTGCCAGCGGCCGTAATCGCCATCAGCATGCTGTCATTGTCGGTTATTTCGATTGGCGTCAAGGCTTTTGCATTATCAGGTAGAGTGATAATTGCTTTACCCGCGCGGTTACGCGCGACCAAATCGTTAAACGTACAAACAAACCCGTATCCAGCATCCGATGCCATCAACAGCGGCTGCTCGTCGGCCGCCATCAGCACCTGCTCAATCGTCGCGCCCGGCGGCGGCGTCAATTTACCCGTTAACGGTTCGCCCTGACCACGCGCAGACGGGAGGGTAAGAGGATCCAACGCATAGCTACGTCCGGTTGAATCGATAAAGACAACCGGCTGGTTCGTTTTCCCTTTGGCCGCTGCCCTGAAGCTATCGCCCGCTTTATAACTCAATCCGGCAGGATCAATATCATGCCCTTTGGCGCTACGCACCCATCCCATTTCCGACAGAACAATCGTAACCGGTTCGGAAGGCACAAAATCGTGTTCGCTCATGGCCTTCGCTTCGCTGCGCTCATGCAATGGTGAACGACGATCGTCGCCATACGCCTGAGCATCAGCCTGAATTTCTTTTTTCAACAGGTTACTGAGTTTGCGTTCTGACGCCAACAGCGCCTGGAGCTGATCGCGCTCTTTCGCCAAATCATCCTGCTCGCCCCGGATTTTCATCTCCTCCAGTTTGGCTAAATGACGTAATTTCAGCTCCAAAATGGCTTCGGCCTGCGTTTCACTCAGGCTGAACTGCCGCATCAGTACCGGTTTCGGTTCATCCTCGGTACGGATAATATGGATCACTTCATCAATATTCAGAAACGCGACCAGCAAGCCCTCGAGAATATGCAGGCGCTTGAGCACTTTTTCCAGACGATAGTTCAGGCGGCGGCGAACCGTGTCACGGCGGAATACCAGCCACTCACTCAGGATATCGACCAGCCCTTTCACACCAGGACGCCCATCCAGACCGATCATATTCATATTGATACGATAGCTTTTTTCCAGATCGGTGGTCGCGAACAGGTGATTCATGACCTGTTCAAGATCGATACGATTTGAGCGAGGAACCAGCACCAGACGGGTTGGGTTCTCGTGATCGGACTCATCACGCAAGTCTTCAACCATTGGCAGTTTCTTGGCACGCATCTGGCTGGCTATCTGTTCCAGCACTTTGGCCCCGGAAACCTGATGAGGCAGTGCCGTAATCACCACCTCACCGTCTTCTTTTTTCCAGATAGCACGCATCCGCACCGAACCGCGTCCATTCTGATAAATTTTGCGCAATTCATCACGCGGCGTAATGATCTCGGCTTCCGTTGGAAAATCCGGTCCCTGAACATGCGCTAACAGATCGTCCAGAGAGGCGCTCGGTTTATCAATCAGCGCCACCGCAGCGGCGGCGACTTCACGGATATTATGCGGCGGAATATCGGTCGCCATACCGACAGCGATCCCGGTCGTCCCATTCAGCAAAATATTTGGCAGGCGAGCAGGCAACATTTTCGGCTCTTGCATTGTGCCGTCAAAATTCGGCACATAGTCAACCGTTCCCTGCCCCAATTCCCCAAGCAGCACTTCAGCGTATTTGGAGAGACGCGATTCAGTATAACGCATGGCCGCGAACGATTTCGGATCGTCCGGCGCACCCCAGTTTCCTTGACCATCCACCAGCGGATAACGATATGAAAATGGCTGAGCCATTAACACCATCGCTTCATAGCAGGCGCTGTCGCCGTGCGGATGGTATTTCCCCAGTACGTCACCCACGGTACGGGCGGATTTTTTAAACTTAGCACTGGCGTTCAGGCCCAGTTCCGACATGGCGTACACGATACGGCGCTGTACGGGTTTCAGACCATCGCCGATAAACGGCAATGCCCTGTCCATGATGACGTACATGGAATAATTTAAATACGCATTTTCAGTAAAGGTATGCAGCGCAAGGCTCTCTGCACCGTCATGAGTCATCTCACTCATTTATCTCATTTTCCTCACATCGCGGCGCGATAACTACGCTTCCCGACACGTTATACGGCGGTATATTCGGCGAGAATAGTACCTTATCTGACGATACGATGTCACAGAGAACAGGGCGTTACGAAAGATAGTGCTCTGATCCACCACGTGTAAACGCCTGCTAATAGCACAATAAAAACGGCCGCATCATATGACATCGCGGCCGTTTTTATACTCAGTCACTCGGGTTAGACTTCAATTTCCGCTCTGTCGCCCTTTTCTTGTAACCAGTTACGACGATCTTCCGAGCGTTTTTTCGCTAACAACATATCCATCATTGCCATCGTCTGATCGATATCATCATCATTAATCGTCAACTGCACCAAGCGACGTGTATTCGGATCCAGCGTGGTTTCGCGTAGCTGTAATGGGTTCATCTCACCCAACCCTTTAAAACGCTGTACATTAGGTTTGCCTTTCTTGCGCTTAAGTTGCTCCAGCACACCCGCTTTTTCTTCTTCATCCAGCGCGTAATAAACTTCTTTACCCAGATCAATACGGTACAGTGGCGGCATCGCCACATAGACATGTCCGCCTTTCACTACCGCACGGAAATGACGGACAAACAATGCACACAGCAATGTCGCGATATGTAAACCATCAGAATCCGCATCCGCCAGAATGCAGATCTTACCGTAGCGCAGTTGGCTGAGATCGTCGCTGTCAGGATCGATACCGATCGCCACGGAGATATCATGAACCTCCTGCGACGCCAGCACTTCGTCTGAAGAGACTTCCCAGGTATTCAGGATCTTACCCTTAAGCGGCATGATCGCCTGAAACTCACGCTCCCGCGCTTGTTTCGCCGATCCCCCTGCTGAATCCCCTTCCACCAGGAATAATTCTGTACGATTTAAATCTTGCGAAGTGCAATCCGCCAATTTGCCAGGCAACGCCGGGCCGCTAGTCAGCTTTTTGCGCACGACTTTCTTGGCGGCGCGCATACGACGCTGAGCGCTGGCAATGGCCAGCTCGGCGAGTTGCTCTGCGGCTTGTACGTTCTGATTCAGCCACAGGCTGAATGCATCTTTCACGACGCCAGACACAAACGCCGCACATTGTCGCGAGGAGAGGCGTTCCTTCGTTTGACCGGCGAACTGCGGATCCTGCATTTTTACCGATAACACGTAAGCGCAGCGCTCCCAGATATCGTCGGCGCTCAGTTTCACACCACGCGGCAAAATATTGCGGAATTCACAAAATTCACGCATGGCATCGAGCAACCCCTGACGTAGCCCATTAACGTGCGTCCCGCCCATCGGCGTTGGAATCAGGTTAACGTAGCTTTCCGTCAGTAATTCTCCCCCTTCCGGTAGCCACAACAGCGCCCAGTCCACAGCTTCTGTCTCGCCAGAGATCGCACCAAGAAACGGTTTTTCCGGCAGCGTCGTCAGACCATTTACCGCTTCACACAGATAGTCATTCAGGCCATCCAGATAGCACCAGCGCTGTTCCGTACCGTTAACCTTGTCCTTGAACACGATCTCTACACCAGGACACAAGACGGCTTTGGCTTTGAGTAGATGAGTTAACCGGGTAACGGAAAAGCGCGGGCTATCAAAAAATGTCGCGTCCGGCCAAAAATGCACCCGCGTACCGGTATTCCGACGACCACAGGTTCCCGTGACCGTCAATTCCTGTACCTTGTCTCCGTTTTCAAACGCCATATCGTAGACTTGTCCGTCACGGCGAACCGTCACTTCGACGCGAGAAGATAAGGCGTTAACCACAGAGATCCCCACGCCATGCAAGCCGCCAGAGAACTGATAGTTTTTGTTGGAGAACTTACCGCCAGCATGTAGCCGGCATAGAATTAACTCAACGGCCGGCACACCTTCTTCAGGGTGGATATCCACGGGCATACCACGACCATCATCAATCACTTCCAATGATTGATCATCGTGTAAAATCACATCGATACGGCGTGCATGTCCCGCCAATGCCTCATCGACACTGTTATCGATGACCTCTTGCCCCAAATGATTAGGGCGCGTGGTATCGGTATACATTCCCGGACGACGGCGCACCGGTTCCAGTCCGCTGAGTACTTCAATCGCATCAGCGTTATAGCTTGATTGAGTCATGTTTCGAATGCGTTCTTTATTTTAAAGGGATTGTTTTCAATGAAATAAGCGGCGTTCAGTCTGTCGTGAGGCCCAGAAAACTGACTATAGGTGCAAAAAAATGCTCAAATCCGACAAAAGCGTGGTTGCCACCCGATTCCACCGTTTGACGACAGGCTGTGTAATAGGTAACGGCCTGACGATAGTCCAACACCTCATCTCCCGTCTGGAGCAGCAGCCAGAGCAAATCAGGCGATTCCAGCGGCTCAATTTGCATCACTTTCAAATCGTAAACGTGGCGTGACTCTAGCACATATTGTTCGCCCGTGTAGGGATTCTGATATTCCCCCAGATGGTCGAGCAACAACTCAAACGGCCTGACCGCCGGATTCACCACGACGGCAGGTATGGTAAAACATTGAGATAGCCAGGTCGCATAATAACCACCGAGAGAAGAACCAACAATACCGAGCGGACGCCCTGCCCGAGCCATCACAATCGCTTCCATCATTTCAGCGGCTTGTGCCGGATAAGGCGGCAGTTGAGGGATCAGCATATCAATTTCAGGATGCTGCGCTGCCAGCCAATGCTTCAGCGCGGTTGCTTTTGCCGAATGAGGAGTACTATTGAAGCCATGGAGATAAAGTAAGGTTGGCATTAATAACCATCCGAATCCATATCCGGCAGGAATTCACTCCCCGACAAGCGGCACACTTCGGTTTCAAGGCGACCGTCAGGCAATAAGTCCAGATAACGCCAGCCTGGCGCAACATCATCAATGGTGAAATTAGTACAGTGCGGTTTAAATTGTACGCAGGTTGACGGCGTTGCCAGCAGACGGCGACCATGCCAGTCAAAATCCATTTCCTGATGGATATGCCCGCACAACACCGTATTCACCTGAGGATAACGGTTCAACACCGCCGCCAGGTTGTGCGCATTACGCAGGCTATGCTGATCAAGCCAGGTACAGCCAGACGGTGACGGATGATGATGCAATAAAAGCAACGTAAAACGATGAGGTTGGCTTTTCAGGCAGCGTTCAAGCCACTCAAGTTGATAATCGCTTAATTCGCCATGCGGCACACCAAAAACCTGACTATCCAGCAGGATGATTTGCCACGTATCACCCACCAACACATGTTTGGAAGGCGCAATGCCCGCTTCAGCCAACGCATCGACCATCGCAGGCTGGAAATCATGGTTGCCCGGCAACCATACGCAAGGTGCAGATAATTGCCGGATACCACGCGAGAAATGATGATAGGCCGTCAGAGAATGATCCTGAGCCAAATCACCGGTCGCAACGATCAAATCAAACGCTTTTTGCTGAGCCTGTATTGCATTCAACACCGCGTGATAACTACGATAGGTGTTAACACCTAGCAACGTTTCATGCTCGCCGGCAAAAAGGTGGGTATCCGTTATTTGTAAAATCCTGATTCTGGCGCCATTCGCCACAGGAAGTGTCAACAGGCTTTCCAAATGGTGTCCTTGGTTACTTAATTCTGTCTAACAAACCGGAATCGACATCGAACCATACGCCAAACAATATTTTAGCCAATCAGCAAGAAACTGATTAATCTGATGCTTTTCGTCACGTTGATGTAACTTATTATTCGGATAATCATAACGCGCTTTGAAACGGAAGATCTGCTGACTGGCACACACTTCCGCAACCAGAGCATCATGATATAGCCTGACCGTCATCATTGGCAGACTCCAATAGCTTACCGCAGGTGCGGTTTGCTTGATCTCAACCAATGAGGTGTAGCGGGTAGATTCAAGGATGGTTAAACGATAAACCGCATGATTTACGTGATAAACCGCCATTTCACCGACTTCGTCAACACGAGGCAGCAAACGCCGCAATTGCATGAAATTCGTTTCGCACAGCCTCATCATTGCCGGGAAATCCGGAGTATAACGCTTCATAAACTCAACCTACCCATGCGTCTCTCAGTTTCTCATAGTGCAACGCTAACCATTGCAGGGCAATGACAGACGCCGCGTTATCAATAATCCCATCTTCTACCCACTGATAGCTTTGCTCGCGACTCACGACATGTACGCGAATATCTTCGTTCTCTTCTGCCAGACCATGAATACCCTTTGCCGTCCGGGTATCTACTTCGCCGACCATCACAGCCAAGCGTTCACTTGTCCCACCAGGGCTCGCCAAATAGCTGATTATCGGCTGGCAATGCCCCACCGTTAATCCCGCTTCCTCAAGTGCTTCACGCCGGGCGACCTCTTCCAGACTTTCGCCCGGTTCGATCATGCCTGCTACCAGCTCAAACAGCCAAGGAGACGCGCTAGTGTCGTAGGCGGCGATACGAATCTGTTCAATCAAAACCACTTCATCCCGCACAGGATCATAGGGTAACAGGACAACGGCATGACCTCGTTCAAATATTTCACGGCTGATTTCACCGCTCATCTCGCCATTAAACAGGCGGTGACGAAAACGATAGCGCTCCAATGAAAAAAAGCCGTCATATAATTTTTCACGTGTAATAATTTCTACATCATCTTTCGTGAAAGTCACTGGTCCTGATACGGAAGACCCCATAGCTAAACTCCTGTAACGAATATCGATGGAATCCGGTATTGTATGGCGCAAACTCCTATCATTATACTCATCGTTGTTTTTGACAGACCCGTTTATGGTAGATTTATGTACACTCAGCCTTTATTTCCACCAAGGCTGATGATAACGGCGAACCAGATCGGCCGCATTATCCTGTAAAACAGACAAATTCCGTACCGCTCTGGCTCAAAGCACCAATCACATCAGCCGGTTCGGACAACGACCATCATAAAGATGGCACGTTCAGCTACCTTATCCTATTGGCAGATTCTGATAGAATCGACAATTATTGGTCTATATGTAGCGCTACCATAGTGACATTGCTGCACAACAAGGAATGCAAATGAAGAAATTGCTCCCTCTTCTTATCGGTCTGAGCCTGGGCGGCTTTAGTGTCATGGGCCAGGCAGAAAATCTGTTACAGGTTTATCAGCAAGCCAAAAACACCAATCCAGATTTACGTAGTGCCGCAGCCGTTCGTGATGCTGCCTTTGAAAAAATCAATGAAGCGCGTAGTCCGCTATTGCCACAATTGGGATTAGGTGCTGATTATACGTATAACAATGGTTATCGTGACAACAAAGGCGTCAACAGCGATGTTAAAAGCGCTTCGCTACAGTTGACCCAAACGCTATTTGATATGTCTAAATGGCGTGCATTGACCTTGCAGGAAAAACAAGCGGGCATTGAGGATGTCACCTATCAAACCGCTCAGCAAAATCTGATTCTGAACACGGCGACCGCTTATTTTAACGTTCTGCGCGCCATTGACTCGCTGTCATACATTAATGCGCAGAAACAGGCGATCTACCGCCAGTTAGATCAAACCACACAACGTTTCAACGTCGGCCTGGTCGCCATTACTGACGTACAAAACGCTCGAGCACAATACGACAGCGTGCTGGCGAATGAAGTTTTGGCACGAAATACGTTAGATAATGCGCTGGAATCACTGCGTCAGGTAACCGGAAATTTCTACCCACAGTTAGCCGGACTGAACATTACGCGCTTTTCGACTCAAAAGCCGGAAGTGGTTAACAATCTGCTGAAAGAAGCAGAGAACCGTAATCTTAGCTTGTTATCCGCACGTTTGAGTCAGGATCTGGCTCGCGAGCAAATCCGTTCAGCACAAACTGGTTACATGCCTACATTGGATCTGACTGCATCAACAGGCGTGAGCGATACCCGCTATTCAGGTTCTCAAACACACAACAACAGCCAGCTCAGAGACAGTGACGCAGGCCAAAACAAAGTTGGTATCAATTTCACTTTACCGCTTTATAGCGGTGGGGCGACTAATTCTCAGGTAAAACAGGCTCAACACAGTTTTGTCAGTGCCAGTGAATTGCTGGAGAGTGCGCACCGCGCCGTGATTCAGACCGTACGCTCATCGTTTAATAACATTTCTGCCTCGATTAGCAGCATCAACGCCTACAAACAGGCCGAAGTCTCTGCGCAAAGTTCATTAGATGCCATGGAAGCTGGCTATCAGGTAGGAACCCGTACCATCGTTGACGTATTGGATGCGACGACCACGTTGTACAATGCCAAACAGCAACTTTCCAGCGCACGTTATGATTATTTGATCAATCAGCTAAACATTAAATCGGCACTGGGTACACTCAATGAAAGCGATCTGCAAACATTGAATGCCGCGTTGGGTCAAATGGTGTCCACAACCCCGTTGGTATCAGACAACGAGAGCGGTGCGCCACTCGCCAATACGGCGGCAGCGGCTCAGCGTTAATACGTCGTTCTGGCTGAAAGAATAGGGGAACATCGCGTTCCCCTTTATCGTAAAGCCAATAAAGCGAAACACAGCACAACTGAATGTATAGCAACGTAAAGAGCCGTTAAGTTAGCCTTATTGGCGCTTTAAATTCCATCAACCTTCCCCTATTCTTAGCCCACTCGTTAGCGATTAGGCATGATGCCTTTTTATCTGGGATTAACACGATGAAACGTACCAAAGATATTAATCAGGAAACTTTCCGTAAGGGATGGAGAACCTATCGCCTGGCACCCGTTGCATTAGCCGTCAGCGCCGTCTTTGTATTGGCTGGTTGTGAACAAACGGATGAAACCGTCTCTCTCTACCAGAATGCGGACGATTGTTCAGCCGCCAACCCATCGATGAGCGCACAGTGCACCACCGCCTACAACAATGCGTTGAAAGAAGCAGAAAAGACAGCACCAAAATACGCGACAAAAGAAGATTGCGTAGCAGAATTTGGCGAAGCACAGTGCATACAGAGCCAGGCACCAGCACAGGCTGGGATGGCCGCAGAACCACAACAGAGCGGTAGTTCCTGGATGCCACTGATGGCTGGCTATATGATGGGCCGCATGATGAGCGGCGGTGCAGGTTTTGCTCAGCAACCGCTGTTTACCTCAAAATCACCGACCAGCCCGGCAAACGGCAAATTTGTGGACGCTACCGGTAAGAACTACGGTAATGCAACCACAGGGCGTTCTATCAATGTTCCGAGAACCGCATTGGCGCCGAAACCAGCCACGACGTCAACCGTGACACGCGGTGGGTTCGGCGAAACCGTCGCTAAACAGACCAGCATGCAACGCAGCAGCGCCAGTTCAAGTTCCAGCTCTTCCCGTAGCATGGGTGGCTGAGGACGTATTTGATGAAACGGATAGCTATTCAAGAACGTCCTGACTGGCGAGAAAAGGCGACTGAGTTCGGTTTTCGCTTCCATACCATGTACGGCGAGCCCTACTGGAGTGAAGAAGCGTATTACCAGTTCACACTCGCCCAAATCGAAGAACTGGAAGATACAACTGCCGAATTGCATCAGATGAGCTTGCAGGTCGTGGATAAAGTAGTCAACAGTGAGTCGTTGCTGACTAAATTTCGCATCCCCAAGCACACATGGGATTTTGTCAGGACATCATGGCGCACGAATCAACCATCACTTTATTCTCGTCTCGATCTCGCTTACGACGGTCAGACACCCGCCAAGCTTCTGGAAAATAATGCTGATACGCCGACATCGCTGTATGAATCCGCGTTTTTCCAATGGCTGTGGCTGGAAGATCAAATTAAATCAAGGTTATTGCCGCAAACAGCCGATCAGTACAACAGCATTCAGGAAAAGCTGATCGAACGTTTCGAAGATCTGAAACTGAACCATGGCTTTGGCTTGGTACATTTTGCCTGCTGTCAGGATACGGAAGAAGATCGCGGTACGGTGCAATACCTCCAGGATTGTGCGCTGGAAGCCGGACTACCCAGTGAATTTCTATACATGGAAGAGATTGGCCTTGGGGAAAAAGGTCAATTCACCGACCTGGAAAATCAGGTTATCAGTAACCTGTTCAAGCTGTACCCATGGGAATTCATGCTGCGTGAAATCTTTTCCACTAAGTTGGAAGATGCCGGTGTCCGCTGGTTAGAACCTGCCTGGAAGAGCATTATCTCCAATAAAGCGTTACTGCCTATGTTGTGGGAAATGTTCCCCAATCACCCTAACCTGCTTCCTGCCTATTTTGCCGAAGACAACCACCCTGCAATGGAAAACTACGTCATCAAGCCGCTGTTTTCACGTGAAGGGGCAAACATCCAAATCATCGAGAACGGCAAAGAGATTGCATCAGCCGACGGCCCGTATGGTGAAGAAGGCATGATCATCCAGCAGTATCATCCCCTACCGAAATTTGGTGACAGCTATACGCTGATTGGTAGCTGGTTGGTTAACGATCAGCCTTGCGGTATCGGCCTGCGAGAAGATCGCGCCCTGATCACTCAGGATCTCTCGCGTTTCTATCCCCATATTATTCTTGATTAAACGCAATCCGCGGGCAGTATTCGGTGCTACCTGCGGATTCTCCTGTACATCCTTTCATATAAAAATCAATTGCCTTTATCTAACGCGCTAATAAAATTAGCTCCCGATAAAAGAGTCGGCTTATTTTAAATTGGAAGGACGAGTAAAAGGACATGATGAAAAAAGCATTGTTAACAGCACTACTTTTTTGTTCCGCTACCCATTTATATGCAGCAGAACCGGTATCAGATAAATCCCCCAAAACCTCTCTGACGCAAGAAATCACGGATGAAGAAGCCGAGTTAAAAACGCTAAGAGCCAAAGCTGAACAGGGTGATGCAGAAGCACAGAAACAGCTTACGCGAAAACTTCTTCGTAGCAGCTGGCCACTTTATCGCTCTGAAGGGATTGAACGGTTAAAAGTCGAGGCCGACGCTAACGATGCTTCCGCCCAATTCTTACTTGCCAAAGCCTATTTAAATCAACGCAATGGCGACAATTACGCTCCTGAATCCGGTTTAACTTATCTGACAAAATCGGCAAAATCGGGCTTCGCACCCGCACAACTCCTGCTATCCGTTGTTCTTGCGAAACATACCGAACTTCCAAGAGATTATGCACAATCCGCAGAATGGGCGAAAAAAGTGCTGGATAATCCTCAGGCGAATGAAAAATTAAAAAGCGGTGCAAACAAAATGCTGGTCTTCATCAAAGATGAGCAAAAGAAAAAGTAAACGCACGTATTTGATGGCAAACTTTCCCACTATCACCGTCATTTCCGCGTAGGCAGGCATTTTTATTCAGGTAACATATTGATATAGGAAAGATTATTACCTTCGCAAGCGTGATAGGCTTAGGTTCGCTATGACGAACCGCTACGCTGCCATTTGTCTGAAAGGGGACCTTGCTAGATCCCCTCTCAGGGTCAATTTTATCCCACCTGCACCGACAACATGCTCAATGAGCCCATTTCGATACCATCAACCGGAATGCTAATCGCCTCTTCACCATCCCAACTGCCCAGAATATACAACAGTGGCAAATAATGGTCCGGCGTCGGGTTCGATAATGCCGCCCCAGGATGCTGCATAAAATTCACCAGAGGATGATCGTCCCCGTGGAACGCCAGATTATCACGTACAAATTGATTGAATGAGGTCGCCCACGGATAAGGCTCAGCGTTGCCATCCCATTTCACCATACGTAGGTTATGTACCACATTACCACTGGCAACAATCATCATCCCTTCATCCCGCAACACCGCCAATTTACGTCCAAGCTCGTAGTGGTATGCCGCAGGCTGGGTTCCATCCACACTGAGTTGAACCACCGGAATATCCGCGCTGGGATACATCTTTATCAGCACCCCCCAGGAGCCATGATCCAACCCCCATTGGTCGTGATCGGCAGTAACAGGGTAAGGCGCCAGCACCTGCTGAATTTTCTCGGCAAGCGCGGGTGAACCAGGGGCCGGATACTCGGTATCAAACAACGCCTGTGGGAAACCGCCGAAATCATGGATAGTTCGCGGTTTTTCCATGGCTGTCACCGCAGTACCACGGGTGTACCAATGCGCTGACACGGCAACAATAGCTTTGGGTCGTGGCAAAGACTCACCCAACGTTTGCCATGCTTGTGTATAAGGGTTGTTCTCCAACACGTTCATCGGGCTACCATGGCCGAGGAACAGTGCGGGCATCCGGGAAGTGTTGTTCATAAGAATATCCTCAAAGAAAAGTTGGCATTATGCCGTAGCACGTTATAGCGCTACTTTACTCGTTTTGTGTCGTAGAAAAAGTCAGAGATCTGTGATGAAGAGATTCAATAAATTTGAAGGGGTAATGATACGCAAAAACCCCGCCTAAGCGGGGTTTCATAATAAAGGGAGTTGACCGTTAAGCCGGGTTCTGTCGTGGACAGTCATTCATCTAGGCCAGCAATCGCTCACTGGCTCAAGCAGCCTACCCGGGTTCAGTACGGGCCGTACCATGTGAACCCCTATTTGGCCTTGCTCCGGGTGGAGTTTACCGTGCCACGAACTGTTGCCAGCCGCGCGGTGCGCTCTTACCGCACCCTTTCACCCTTACCTGATCCCACTTACGTGGGCCATCGGCGGTTTGCTCTCTGTTGCACTAGTCGTAGGCTTGCGCCTCCCAGGCGTTACCTGGCACCCTGCCCTATGGAGCCCGGACTTTCCTCCCCTCCACCTGTCTCCCCCGAAAGGGACGGCAGTGAAGCGGCGACTGTCTGGTCAACTCCGGCGCGGATAATAGGGCAATTTGCCCTACTTGTCATCCTCAGATTCATCACCAATGCTGTCTTGTTCTAGCGCATAGCGATAAAGCGCATTTTTTTTCACTCCGTGAATCTCCGCCGCCAACGCCGCCGCCTTTTTCAATGGCAACTCGGTTTGCAGCAAAGATAGCGTATGTAATGCGGCAGCCGGTAAGGCATTCTCATCTGCGTGATACCCCTCGACAATCAGCACCATTTCGCCCTTACGACGATTGTCATCTTCCTTTACCCAAGCCAGCAACTCGCCTACGGGGGCACCTTGGATAGACTCCCAGGTTTTCGTGATTTCACGTGCCAATACCACGTAGCGTTCTGGTCCCATCACGTCGACCATATCCTGTAAGCTATCAATCAACCGATGTGTAGATTCGTAGAAAATCAGGGTTCTAGACTCTTCCATCAGCTCGCGTAACACATCTTTTCGCGCTTTAGTCTTTGCGGGCAGAAAACCCTCATAGCAAAAACGATCTGAAGGAAGCCCCGCCGCTGACAATGCCGTAATGGCTGCACAGGCTCCCGGTAGCGGCACCACACGTATTCCCGCTTCGCGGCAACGCCTTACCAGATGGTAGCCAGGATCGTTAATCAGTGGCGTACCCGCATCAGAAACCAACGCGATACTTTGTCCAGACTGCAATTTAGTAAGCAATGTGTCTGCTTTCTGTTGTTCATTGTGATCGTGTAATGCGAACAGTCGCGCATTAATGGCAAAATGTTGTAACAGCAGTCCGGTATGTCGAGTATCCTCAGCGGCAATCAAATCAACACGTTGTAGCACTGCTAGCGCACGCTGAGTAATATCACCCAGATTACCGATCGGCGTAGGGACAATGTAGAGGGTCGATGCAGAAATGTCTGCTTGTTGGTCTTGATTCATTGTTTCATCCGAGTTGCCGATTTAATATTGAGCATCTTTAAAAAAAATCACTGGATACAGTATGCTTCCCTTTCATTTCGTCCGTACCCAGACAGGGCGTATTATCCCTGTTTTGTTAGCGGCACTGTTTCTCGCAGGCTGTCCAAGTCAGGCTCCGCAAAGTCCGTCATCCGAAGTTCAGGGCAAGGCTGATGCGTCATCTGATTATTACCTGCAACAGATGCAGCAGAGCAGCGATAATAACAAGGCTGACTGGCAATTACTTGCGATTCGTTCTTTGATGCAGGAAGGCAAAGTGCCACAGGCTAGCCAGCAGTTTAGCTCGTTACCTGAAAAATTGAGCGATGCCCAAACACAAGAACGGCAACTACTCAGTGCCGAACTGTCTGCCGCCCAGAATCATGTCGATGCAACCAATACGGCATTAGGTCAGTTGGATATTAACGCGCTTAGTGAACAACAGAAGCAACGCTATTATCAGGCGCAAATCAATGCTAATCAGGCTCGCCCATCCATCACATTGCTACGTGCTTATATCGCTCAGGAACCGTTACTGCAAGGTCAGGAACACCAGTCAAATCTCGATCAAACCTGGCTGGCACTGACGCAAATAAATCAGCAAGAATCGGGTGCATTACTGATTAATGCCAATGAAAATACGCTGGCAGGCTGGGTGGAATTACTGAATACCTATCAAAATAGCCGTCAGTCACCTGACCAGCTCAAAGCCGCGATTCAAGATTGGCAAACTCGCTATCCGCATCATCCTGCCACGAAAACATTACCAGCACAGTTAAATCAGGTTCTGAATTTCCAGCAAACCGCGGTTAATAGCATTGCGCTGCTCCTGCCGTTGAACGGTCAGGCCCAGGTGTTTGCCAACGCCATTCAACAAGGCTTCAATGCCGCTAAAAGTGGGCAAGCAACGCTGACCACCTCAGCATCCGCCGTCCAACCTTCTACTGAGGCTCAGGCAGGAACCGTTAGTCAGGACGCCACAACGACGGATAGTCCAGCGGCATCCTCACAACCAGAGTACAGTTCAGACATCGCATCAGCCGCCAACCCAGCATCGGTCGAACCGATGACACCGACTAATCTGGCGAGCACGCTACCGGTAAAAGTCTATGACACTTCTTCACAGCCTTTAGCAAATATCCTGACTCAGGCGCAGCAGGATGGCGCTTCACTCATCATTGGACCGCTACTGAAAAATGAAGTAGATCAACTATCTAATAGCCAGTCTTCAATCAATATTCTGGCGCTTAACCAGCCAGAACAAGTACAAAATAGCCCGAACATTTGCTATTTCGCATTATCGCCTGAAGATGAGGCTCGAGACGCAGCGAAATTCATTCATCAACAGGGTAAACAACAGCCGTTGCTCTTGGTGCCACGCGGTAATCTAGGCGATCGTATCGTCAATGCGTTTGCCCAGGCATGGACACAACAAGGTGGCGGTGGCCTGTTGCAGCAACGTTTTGGTAGCACGTCTGAACTCAAGCAGGCGATAAATAGCGGAGCAGGGTTAAGTCTCAGCGGTCAACCGGTCAATGCAATGCCAACGCAGGCACAACCGAGTACAACCGTTGCGGGTTTAACCATTCCGGCACAAGTACAACCAACGGTGAGCTCATCCATCAGCGGCAATATTGATGCGGTCTATATCATCGCGACACCCGATGAGCTTTCACTCATCAAGCCCATGATCGACATGCGCACAACATCTCGTTCACGACCAGCGTTATATGCCAGTTCCCGTAGTTTTCAGGCTGGTAGCGGCCCCGATTTCCGGCTTGAAATGGAAGGGCTACAGTTCAGCGATATCCCACTGTTGACCGGAGCCAATCCCGCACTCATGCAGCAGGTTAGCAGCCAGTTTAGAAATGACTACTCGCTCGTTCGTCTCTACGCCATGGGAATGGATGCCTGGACCCTTGCCAGCCACTTTGGTGAAATGCGCCAGATCCCAGGGCATCAGATTGCCGGGGCCACCGGGTTGCTAAGCTCAACTCAGGATTGCGCGATTAATCGTCAACTGACCTGGCTGCAATATCGTCAGGGACAACTGGTGCCAGCATCCTGAACCGCAGAGCGGCAGGTGCCCACTATGAACAACTGGCCCGGCGCTATCTTGAACGCGCCGGTTTACACTTCATCGCAGCAAATGCTACGTTTCGCGGCGGTGAAATCGATTTAATCATGCGCGACCAGCAAACCTGGGTGTTTGTGGAAGTGCGATACCGATGCAATGCCGACTTTGGGGGCGCCGCAGCCAGTGTCACTCGCCGTAAACAGCAACGGTTGCTCCATGCCGCTTCGGTCTGGCTCGCTCGACAGAATGCCAGTTTTGATACGGTAGACTGTCGTTTTGATGTGCTGGCAATGACTGGCGATCAATTTGTCTGGCTCCCTAACGCTTTTAACGCGCAAGGGTAAGCCGCGCAAAACCTTTCATCAATGACGAGCATTGAAGCAAAGATCGAAGGTGATACAAAAATGGGTATCGACACTTTGCTCAACCAGGTATCCGTAAACGATGAACAAGAGTGGTATGGATTCTTCATTCATGGATTTTAATTAGAGTAGGTTAATTCAACGTGCTGGATAGAATAAAAGTTTGTTTTACCGAGAGCATTCAAACTCAGATTGCTGCGGCAGAAGCCTTGCCAGATGCTATTTCTCGTGGCGCTACCGCACTGGTGCAATGCCTGCTGAATGGCAACAAAATCCTGTGCTGCGGTAACGGGACATCAGCCGCTAATTCACAGCATTTTGCTGCCAGCATGATCAACCGCTTTGAAGCCGAGCGCCCCAGTTTACCGGCCATTGCACTTAACGCAGATAATGTGGTCTTAACTGCAATAGCTAACGATCGGCTACATGAGGAGGTCTACGCTAAACAAGTTCGAGCGCTAGGACAAACTGGCGATGTATTACTGGCAATATCGACTCGAGGGAATAGCCGAGACATCGTCAAAGCCGTAGAAGCGGCGGTAACCAGAGACATGACGATTATCGCACTCACCGGTTACGATGGCGGGGAGCTCGCGGGGTTACTTGGCCCGCAGGATGTGGAAATACGCATTCCTTCTCACCGCAGCGCCCGCATTCAGGAAATGCACATGTTGACCGTTAACTGTCTGTGCGATTTGATTGATAACACGCTTTTTCCACACCAGAACGATTGATTAAGGAGCACTACATGAGGATAAGTTTTGCATTTGCCGTGCTGTCTATCGCCCTGTTGCTACAAGGCTGTATCGGGGTTGTTGCGGTCGGTAGTGCCGTCGCGACAAAAACGGTAACCGATCCGCGAACCGTCGGCACTCAGGTTGACGATGGTACATTGGAAGTTCGCGTAGCGAATGCAATCGGCAAAGATGAACAGTTGAAAAAGGATGCGCGTATTATTGCAACTGCTTATCAGGGGAAAGTGCTGCTGACAGGACAAGCGCCCAATACAGAGCTAGCTAATCGAGCTAAGCAAATTGCGCTTGGCGTAGATGGTGCGACCGAAGTCTATAACGAGATTCGTCAAGGTACGCCAGTTTCGATGGGAACGGCATCGATGGATACCTGGATCACAACCAAGGTTCGTTCCCAACTTCTGGCAAGCGATACCGTTAAATCGTCCAATGTGAAAGTCACCACCGAGAACGGCGAAGTCTTTCTGCTGGGTCTCGTGACGCAGCGTGAAGGGAGATCAGCCGCAGAGACTGCCAGCAAAATCAGCGGGGTGAAACACGTCACAACCGCTTTCACCTACCTGCAATAACCTTTTTTACACATGACCTTGTGCCGTCCCTGTCATAATAGACAGGGACGCGTACCTCATTGAGAATTCATTATCCAGCCGACGACAATAACCAGATAGCGCGACGCGTTTCCGCGCTGATAATCCCCCTTTCATTTTCCTGACTGCCATCATTCTCTCCCGACAACAACGCACCAAATCCGGCCTGCTTCATTTGGGCAAGGTATCGTGTCGTTTTCAACTCACGTTCCATCTGCAACAGCAGTGGTATCAAACGGCTACTCTGTCGATCCATCGTCTTATGCGGCCAAGGTTTATTCTCATCCAGGTAAGGGGCCATGAAATCTAACGCTTTCAGCAGGCTACTACCTCGTGCTGTTCGATATTGCCAAAGATTCTCATCTACCCGAGAAGCCAATATGGCCATATAGGTGACCGCCTGAAGATTAAAGTAGCTATAGTGAAAGGAGCGAGTCCTCGCCAGCTCTTCCGGTTGTGAACCATCAGGCATCAATTGATGATCCAATTTTTGCTTCAGTAATTCAGACATAGACTTCACTACATCGTTTTTACCCAGATACCAGGCAACACCCGCAACTTGTACCGTATACCAACTACCATGGTTGTTTTTCGCCGCCGCCTCTTTTTTCCCTAACTCACTAAATTGCAACCAATGCAGATAATCAGTCATCCATAGCTGCATACGCTGTTCATCGCGTTGAGTCCAACCCGATGCGCTACGCAACATAATCAGTGAATCAACAAGGCGGGTAGCAAAATAGCGGCCATCCAGCACGCCAGCCCCTCTTCCTGACGCAATGCCAGGCACACCTTGCGCATAATTCAGATTAGGGTTCATTCGAGTGGCAGGATCGAGAAACCAGGTACGGACCATTGAAATCGCCTTATCGGCATAGGCCTGATTATCTGAAAAATACCATGCCAGCACCAATACTTGAACTTGAGAGGTAAACGTTGCCAACCGGATACCATCACTCTGCTCATCCTTACTAGCCGGGTTAACATCGCCATCACGTCGAACCCAAGGCAAACCATCAGCTTTACTGGGATCGGGCCACCAGTAAGCGCTGAGGCTCAAATAATCATGCCGGGAACCACTTGGCGGCATTGATTTCTTTTCGATCACTGTCGGATTAGGGATATTCAATACGCGATCGGCTCGAGACAACAATTGGCGATAAGCCAGACGAGTCTGAGGTTTCTCCACACGCGTCTGCAACTGTTGTTTAGTGGAAGAAAGCGGGGAAGATGGCAGAAAGGCATAGAAATGGGGGGCTTCAGTTACCGCATTAACGGCGGGAGTGTTTCCCCATAGCAACACGACAAAAAATAATAAATGACTCAACCGCATAGCATCCTCTTCGCCAGAAGGCCTATCACGTTACAGACAGATGGAGACAACACGCATAAAACCAGACCCAATAGGTGTTGAGTGAAATGATGGGTATTAAACAATCCTAATTTAGCAACGCATTCGCACGTAAAAATGGCTCCCCGCCGATTTGGCGCATTTGCCGCAGGATCCATTGCTGCCGCTGAATCACATAACCGGAGGGCGCGTTCACCCGAAAACGAATCGGATTCGGCAATACCGCGGCGAGCAATGCGGCCTCATGTGCCGTTAATCGACTGGCTGACTTATTAAAATAGTGCTTCGCGGCTGCTTCCACGCCAAAGAGGCCAGGTCCAAACTCAGCGATATTCAGATAGACCGTTAAAATCCGCTGTTTAGTCCAAACCAGCTCCACACCGACGGTGAGCCCAGCCTCAAGACCTTTACGTAACCAGCTGCGACCATCCCATAGGAACAAGTTTTTCACCATTTGTTGCGAGAGCGTCGATGCCCCGCGAATCCGACGAGTATTCCTCTCATTATGTTTTAACGCGGAGTTAATGGCATCCAAATCAAACCCCCAGTGCTGTGGGAACTTTTGATCTTCCGCGGCAATCACAGCCAATGCCATCACTGGCGCAATTTCATCCATGGAGACCCAGTCTGAATGGGCAACGTAACGAAAATCGCCACCAAACCATGCACTGAGTTGGCGATCGACCATGACTGCCGAAAATGGAACCGGTAAAAATGAAAACAGTAAAATACCGGCCATCCATATTCCAGAGATGACCAAAAGCCCACGAAAAAACCAATAACCAAGACGCGTCAAGAATCCCTTCTTGCGTCGTTTACCTGTCATTCGGTAAAGCCCAACACGCGAGATACCAGTTTATCGATGCCTTTCGCCGCTTCGCTGATGGAATTGGCGAGCATATAAGCAGGGGTGGTCACTATTTTGTGCTCAGCATCAACCACGATGTCATCCACCGGGCAAACTATGTGCTCTCCGCCCATTTCTTCTATCATTTCCGCCGTATCAATATCGTTACCAATTGTGAGACGAACAGGTTCGCCCAACAACACGGGGAGCAGGGCTGGCGCGATGCAAATAAAACCAATTGGTTTATTTTGCTTATAAATTTCCTGGGTGAGTAATTTTAAAGATTCATCAACCTGACAGGCTGCTCCTTGCGTAGCAAAGTCACTCAGGTTTTTAGCCGCGCCGAAACCTCCAGGCACGATCAATGCGTCAAGTTGCTGCGCATCAGCCGTTGAAAGGGGCTGTATTTTCCCTCTGACAATACGTGCCGATTCGGTTAAAACGTTGCGATTCTCATTGGTTACGTCACCAGTAAGATGATTAACCACATGAAACTGTGGTTTATCTGGCGCAAAGCAAACGGCTTCTGCACCAGCACGATCCACCGCCAGTAGCGTCAGTACCGCTTCGTGAATCTCAGAACCATCAAAAACACCACATCCACTCAGGACGATGCCGACTCGTTTCATCATCTTTTCCCTCATTTCATTACATCAACTAATTGATTTTTTAATTGACAAACACTAATCTACATCACACATTTTAATGATTCATGTAACAAAGATTTCCACATTTGCTATTTTGTTGCTTGATGAAGATGTACTTTAGTTAGGGCTATAGCGCTTAGCTAAAGCAGTAATATCCGCACTTGCGAGCTCACGTCCCCTGACATCTAAAATGCAGGTGCATGGTTTCCCTGGTGTTGGCGCATAATTCGCGCACCCCGGCCTCGGTCGGGGTCATTTTTTTTACGCGGTATATCACCGAACGACCCCTTTCAAGCGACCACTAGCGGTATTAAGAAACGTCCTTGGTATCCTTTTCAACCTTAGCCACCCAATCACGCAAAACCTGAACATCATGACGCCAGTCGTGTTTAAGTTCCTCGATCCATTCCTGCACGTTATCCCACCATGCTGGCAGCGTTGGCGTTTGAATTTGTTGCGCAATCTGCTGAAGATGACGCAGCCCGACGGAACCTGCGGCACCTTTAATTTTGTGACCTTCTTCCGTAATACCTTTCTGGTCACGGGCTGTCATATTGGAATCAAGGATTGCCAGATAACCAGGCATCATTTGTTCAAACATATCCAGGCTTTGGTGAATCAATTTCGGCCCCACCAAATCGAGATACTGCTCCAGCATCGCAATATCCAACAAATCTTCATTCACCATGCGGCCCTCCTCCTCCTGAGCAACGGATTCATCAGACGGTGTTGTCTGATAGTCCCAATATTGCTTAATGACGGCGGTCAATGCAGGAACTGACAAAGGCTTACTCAGCACATCATCCATTCCAGCATCCAGATACTCTTTTTTATCCTTCAGCACGTTGGCCGTTAACGCGACTAATGGCGGCAGGCTTCGATCAACATAGTGCTGACGTAGCTGGCGAGCAACATCAAGCCCCGTCATATCGGGCAGCTGAATGTCCAGTAACACAAGATCAAACTCATCGGGATCAAACATATCCAGCGCTTCTTGCCCGGTCATGGCAACTTCCACGCTATTACCCAATTTTTCCAGTACTGAACGCGCCACCACCACATTTAATTCAATGTCTTCAACCAGTAAAACATTCAGTGCCGGTAACGGCATATCATCATCGTCTGCTTTATTGCCATTTTCATCGACACGCGGAGCGATCACGGTCAGCGTGAAGCAAGAGCCCTGGCCTTGTGTACTCGTCACCTGGATATCACCGCCCATATTCTGGGCTAACCGTTTGGAAACGGATAAGCCAATTCCCGTCCCCGTCGCGGGTTTACCACCATGCTGGTCTTTTACCTGATAGTACATGGCAAAGATTTTTTCCAATTCATCTGCCGGGATACCCATGCCGGAATCTTCAACATCAAAACGCAGACGATTACCTTGTTCATGCCATACCCGCACAACAATTTCACCCTGCGGTGTAAATTTCACCGCATTACTGAGCAGATTCCAGAGGATCTGCCGCAAACGCGTACCGTCAGTAATCACTTTCGGCGGCAGCGGCAAATGCAGATCCATTCTCAGCTTCAGTCCTTTAGGCTGGGCAAGTAATCCCCCCAAATTTTCCAGATCGACCAGGAAACCCGTGAAATCTATTGGTTGATTATCCAACTGAACTTTGCGCCGTTCCTGTTTATCCATCTCAATCACATCGTTAAAAATGTTGCCTAGCGTAATCGCGCTGACATGAATGGTTTTCAGGTATTTCTGCTGCTCTGGATCAAGCTGGGTATCCAACAGGATGCGGCTTAATCCGACGATGCCATTTAGCGGCGTACGGAGCTCATGGCTGATCGTAGAGATAAACGTTGTCTTCTCCCTACTGGCATTTTCTAACGCGTCCTGATAGCGCTTACGCTCCGTTATGTCTCGTCCGAACCCCATTAGCCCGTGACGTTTCCCCATACGATCGTAAAAAGGGACTTTGCGCAGCTCAAAACAGGCTTTACGGCCATCGGGATACACCAGCCATTGTTCATACGTCAGGGAAACGTTGTGACGGAACACTTTTTCGTCCGTTTCCATCACCTTCTCGGCAATATCGGGAGAGTAAACATCCTGCGGCGTTAACCCAACTAACTGTTTCTGGCTTTTCCCGACCAATAGCTCCATGGCGCGGTTGCAGCCAGAGAACTCTTTATCTTCATTACGGTAATAAACCAGGTCTGGTGAAGCATCCAGAAAAGATCGCAACAGAGCCGATTGCTGTTCCAGCTCAATCTGCGCCTGTTCACGACGCGCCATTTCCTCTTTCAGGCGACTCACGACCAGCAAACGCGCCTCTTCAGCCTTGATACGATCGGCAATTTCCTGATTGAGCTGCACAATATTGTCCTGCAATTGTGCATTCAGCTCTAAATCCCGGTGACGCATCTCTTCCAACTTGGCCACCAGCTTTGACAACCGCTGACGCGATTCCTCCAACTGCTCCACCACCACAGAAAGAAAGTAAACCGCCCATGGCGTAATCAGCAGCCCAAAAAAAACCGAGCGGACAACGTCAATGCTTTCCACCGCCCCACTGAGCAATAGCGTAACAGCCATCTGCACCACCATGGCCAGCAGTACCAATACCGAGGCCAACAGCAGAGAAAAGCGGACAAGCCCCAGTTTTACCATCAAATCAACATAGTACTGAGCCAACAGGCGGATTTGCTTCATAGCGTTTTCCCTTAGTGACGACCATCAAATCATATCGTAAATTGGCGATACGCCGAAGATTCAACTCGTTGTTTTCCGCGATACATCAATGTACCGATAGGGGCGACCTAATGCCGAGCCTTGAACTCCATGGACTTGCAGATAGCGATCCAGTTCGACCATGCCAGTCCAGTGATTTTCACACCAAAGCGGCGCGAGTAACGTCGGACGCCGGGCGCTGGCCGAAATACGATGATAGATAATGTCTGGCGGGGTATGACGAATCATCTCTCCGGCTATCTCGACATATTGCGCCAACTCCAGCACGGGTAACCGCCCTGCCCGCCAGGCTTTGGCCATAATGCTGCCTTCCACAATATGCAAAGGGTGTAACTTAATCCCTTCAACGCCAGTCTCAATAACCTGTTCCAGCGTCAATAGACAACGCGCGGCATCTTCCCCCGGAAGGCCCACAATCAAGTGACAGCAAACATTGAGCCCTCGCTCATGAGCACGCCGTACCGTCTGTTGATAACACGCAAAATCATGGCCGCGATTAATGCGATGCAATGTTTTATCACTGGCACTCTGCAATCCCAGTTCCAACCAGACCTCATAGCCCTGTTGATGGTAACCAGACAACAAATCCAGCACCGCATCCGGTACACAATCAGGGCGGGTTCCTACACACAGTCCAACCATTTCGGCTTGCTTTAATGCTTCCTGATACATCCTCTCCAGCACCTGCACTTCAGCATAAGTACTGGTGTAGGCCTGAAAATAAGCCAGATAGCGTTTCGCTCGATTAACCCTCTCCGCCTGTACCTCCAATTGCGCGGCGATACTGCGCTGTTGCATGCCTTCATCGGCAAAAGAGGCAACATGACAAAATGTACAGCCCCCTCGCCCCAGCGTACCGTCCCGGTTCGGGCAATTAAAACCACCGTGTAAAGTCAACTTATGGATCTTCTCGCCATAGCGGCGCTGAAGATTTACACCAAACATATTGATTAATTTTTGCAATTGCATATTCTAAACTGCTCCCTTGAGGAAATGCAGACTATCCTTATCTCGTCCCGCTCGCGATGACCGCGATCAATCACGCACACCCCAATAAAATGAATTTTTATTCATTTCCAGTGAAAATAAACTCACCTTAAAGCACAGTGATCTTTCTGATTCTGTATGCTCATCTGACAAGAAGATTAAGTAACTCTTAAAAAGAGTTTCATTAAATCTAAAAGTATTCATATACAGCACAATATGCTAATACGTAGAGATAATGCAGCACGGACAAGGGTTACGCATGCTTTAGCATAGTGATACAGCTCACACTTCGATCGGGTGTTGTTCGGCCTAATAAACGCATTTTTTCGATAAAAATCATTTATTTTCATAACCATAAATAAAAATTATCCCTTACTGGCACATTTTGCATTGGTATTTGACCTGAACGGGCTTTCTCGCTAATTTGGAAATCCGCTGGAAGCTTTCCTGACGGGTTCACGACTCGTCATATTTATGCAGTAAATGAAGACTCCCTCTAAAAACAAGTCATTTACCACTTGTGAGACCGTCACGAGAGGCCGAAGAAGAGAGCGGCAGGGTTAATAGTCGCTCGACGCCAAGGTGCTTTCTCGCAGTAGGTTGTGAGAGTCACACAGAGCCTGGGGAGGTTCACTAATTATGTTGTACGATGCATCCCAAGAGAGAGATAACTGTGGTTTCGGATTAATCGCCCATATAGAAGGTGAGCCGAGTCACAAGGTCGTGCGTACGGCCATCCACGCACTGGCCAGAATGCAACACCGTGGCGCGATCCTTGCTGACGGCAAGACCGGCGACGGCTGTGGCTTATTACTTCAAAAACCCGATCGTTTCTTTCGTCTGGTCGCAGAAGAGCGCGGCTGGCGTTTAGCCAAAAATTATGCCGTTGGTATGATGTTTCTCAATCAGGACGAAGATCAGGCGCGCGCCACCCGTCGGATTGTAGAAGAAGAATTGCAAAATGAAACGCTTTCGGTACTTGGCTGGCGCGAAGTGCCAACCAATCCTGATGTATTGGGCGAGATTGCACTGTCGTCAATGCCGCGCATTGAGCAAATATTTGTTAATGCCCCGGCTGGCTGGTTACAGAGCGATATGGAACGACGTTTGTTCATGGCGCGTCGGCGAATCGAAAAACGTATCGAAGACAAAGAGTTTTACGTTTGTAGCTTTTCCAATCTGGTCACGATCTATAAAGGCCTCTGTATGCCGGCGGATCTACCAAAATTCTATCTCGATCTGGCCGATCTACGTCTTGAATCGTCCATTTGTCTGTTCCACCAACGTTTCTCTACCAACACCGTGCCACGTTGGCCATTAGCGCAACCATTCCGCTATCTGGCGCATAACGGTGAAATCAATACCATTGCCGGGAACCGTCAATGGGCTCGGGCACGTGCTTACAAATTCAAAACCCCGCTTATCCCTGACCTACGGGATGCCGCCCCTTTCGTTAACGAAACCGGCTCCGACTCCAGTTCGCTGGATAACATGCTGGAACTGTTTCTCAGCGGCGGGATGGATATCATCCGTGCTATGCGCCTGCTGGTTCCGCCAGCCTGGCAGAACAACCCGGATATGGACCCTGAACTACGTGCGTTCTTCGATTTCAACTCCATGCATATGGAACCCTGGGATGGCCCAGCGGGGATTGTCATGTCCGATGGCCGCTATGCGGCTTGTAACCTGGATCGTAATGGTCTGCGCCCGGCACGTTATGTCATCACCAAAGACAAACTGATCACCTGTGCGTCTGAAGTCGGTATATGGGATTACCAACCGGACGAAGTCATTGAAAAAGGACGGGTCGGGCCTGGTGAGCTCATGGTGATCGATACCCGTATCGGGCGTATTCTGCATTCTGCCGAAACCGATGACGATCTAAAAAGCCGTCATCCGTATAAAGAGTGGATGGAGAAAAACGTTAAGCGTCTGGTTCCATTTGAAGATTTGCCAGACGATCAGGTCGGTAGCCGTGAATTTGATGATGCCCTACTGGAAACCTATCAGAAACAGTTTGGCTACAGCAGTGAAGAGTTGGATCAAGTCATTCGCGTACTGGGGGAAAATGGTCAGGAAGCCACCGGCTCTATGGGAGATGACACGCCATTTGCCGTGCTGTCCAGCCGCCCACGCATTATCTATGACTATTTCCGCCAACAGTTTGCTCAGGTGACGAACCCGCCGATCGATCCACTGCGTGAAGCGCATGTCATGTCATTGGCAACCTGCATTGGCCGTGAAATGAATGTGTTTTGTGAAGCAGAAGGGCAAGCCCACCGCTTGAGCTTTAAGTCACCCATCCTGCTTTATTCCGACTTCAAACAGTTGCTCTCACAAGATCAACAGCATTATCGCGCCGATGTGTTGGATCTGACGTTCGAACCAGAAAAACAGACGCTGCAAGAGACGATCGAGAAACTGTGTGACGCAGCCGAGAACCACGTCCGCGATGGTGCCGTCTTGCTGGTTCTGTCTGACCGTGGGATTTCGGCACAACGCCTTCCCGTACCTGCGCCAATGGCGGTAGGTGCGATTCAGCGCCGTTTGGTCGAGAAAAGCCTGCGCTGTGACGCTAACATTATTGTCGAAACCGCTAGTGCCCGCGATCCACACCACTTCGCCGTATTATTGGGCTTTGGCGCTACCGCTATTTATCCTTACCTCGCCTATGAAACCCTGGCTCGGATGGTGGATAGCCATACGATCGACAAACAATATCGCGTCGTGATGTTGAACTATCGTAACGGCATCAATAAAGGGCTGTACAAGATCATGTCCAAGATGGGCATTTCTACCGTGGCCTCTTATCGCTGTTCCAAATTGTTTGAAGCCGTGGGATTACACAACGACGTGTCTACCCAATGTTTTCAGGGTGTCGTCAGCCGTATTGGCGGGGCCAACTTCGGCGATTTCGAACAGGACCTGCTGAATCTCTCTAAACGTGCCTGGCTAAAACGCAAGACGCTGGAACAAGGCGGCCTGCTGAAGTTTGTACACGGCGGCGAATACCATGCCTACAACCCGGATGTCGTTACCACGCTACAAACTGCCGTTAAAAGCGGCGAATACAGCGATTACGAACGGTATGCGAAGCTGGTGAATGAACGACCGGCCGCCACCCTGCGTGATTTGCTGGCGCTGAAACCACAGCAAGGCACAGCTATAGCCATTGATGAGGTTGAACCCGCAACGGAGATGTTCAAACGCTTTGATACCGCAGCGATGTCGATTGGCGCGCTCAGTCCTGAAGCGCATGAATCATTGGCAGAGGCGATGAACGGACTCGGCGGTTTCTCTAACTCCGGTGAAGGCGGCGAAGACCCAACGCGTTACGGCACCAACAAAGTTTCCCGTATCAAACAGGTGGCTTCTGGTCGCTTTGGCGTCACGCCCGCCTATTTAGTGAACGCTGATGTGATCCAGATTAAAGTCGCTCAGGGCGCTAAACCGGGAGAAGGCGGCCAGTTACCGGGAGATAAAGTCACGCCGTACATTGCCCGTTTGCGTTATTCAGTCCCCGGTGTCACCCTCATTTCGCCGCCGCCACACCACGATATTTACTCTATCGAAGATCTGGCACAGTTGATTTTCGATCTGAAGCAAGTCAATCCGAAAGCCATGATTTCGGTAAAACTGGTTTCTGAACCGGGCGTTGGCACGATTGCAACAGGGGTTGCCAAAGCCTATGCCGATTTGATCACCATTGCTGGCTATGACGGTGGGACAGGCGCCAGCCCGCTAACCTCCGTAAAATATGCAGGTTGTCCGTGGGAATTGGGGCTGGTTGAAACACAGCAGGCATTGGTTGCCAACGGTCTGCGCCATAAAATCCGCCTACAGGTGGACGGTGGTCTGAAAACCGGTCTGGATATCGTGAAAGCGGCGATTCTTGGGGCGGAAAGTTTCGGTTTCGGCACCGGCCCTATGGTCGCGTTAGGGTGTAAATATCTGCGTATTTGTCACCTGAATAACTGCGCGACCGGTGTGGCGACACAAGATGAGAAACTTCGCCGCGATCATTACCATGGCCTGCCCGATCGCGTAACGAATTACTTTCAATTCATCGCGCACGAAACTCGCCTGCTGATGGCCGAACTGGGCGTTAGTCGACTGGTTGATTTGATTGGCCGTACCGACCTGCTGGTTGAGCTCGACGGTTTTACTGCGAAACAGAACAAACTGGATCTGTCTCCGTTGCTGTATACCGCGCAACCGCAGCCGGGCAAAGCGCTGTATTGTACGGAAAGCAATCCATCATTCGACAAGGGTCTACTGAATAAAGAACTTCTGGCACAGGCTCAACCCTATGTGGAAGCGAAACAGAGTAAATCGCTTTACTTTGATATTCGCAATACCGACCGCTCCGTGGGTGCAACGCTCTCCGGCGTGATCGCTGCGCAGCATGGCGATCAGGGTCAGGCAAGCGATCCGATTAAAGCCTACTTCTCTGGTACTGCCGGACAAAGCTTCGGTGTCTGGAATGCGGGCGGTGTGGAACTCACACTCACTGGCGACGCCAATGACTACGTCGGTAAAGGGATGGCTGGCGGCAGCATTTCTGTACGTCCACCGGTTGGTTCTGCCTTCCGTAGTCACGAAGCCAGCATCATCGGTAATACCTGCCTCTACGGTGCGACAGGCGGTAAGTTATTTGCAGCAGGTCGTGCGGGCGAACGTTTTGCCGTGCGCAACTCCGGCACCATCACCGTTGTTGAAGGCATCGGCGATAACGGTTGTGAATACATGACCGGTGGTATCGTCTGCGTATTGGGTCGTACCGGCGTGAACTTTGGCGCAGGCATGACCGGTGGTTTCGCTTACGTCTTAGACGAAGACGGCGAATTCCGTAAACGCGTCAACCCAGAGCTGGTGGAAGTGCTGGACGTAGAACAGTTGGCCATCCATGAAGAGCATTTGCGCGGCCTGATTACTGAGCATGTTCAACACACCGGTTCACAACGTGGCGAAGAGATCCTCGCAAATTGGCCAACATGGGCACCGAAATTTGCCTTGGTGAAACCGAAGTCGAGTGATGTGAAGGCATTGTTGGGCCACCGTAGTCGTTCCGCAGCTGAGCTGCGGGTTCAGGCGCAGTAAGAGGTTTATCATGAGTCAGAATGTTTACCAATTTATCGACTTACAGCGCGTTGATCCGCCCAAAAAGCCGCTAAAGATTCGTAAAATTGAATTTGTTGAAATTTACGAGCCGTTCTCAGAAAGTCAGTCCAAAGCGCAGGCAGATCGCTGCCTGTCTTGTGGTAACCCTTATTGCGAATGGAAGTGCCCGGTTCATAACTACATTCCTAACTGGCTGAAGCTGGCTAACGAAGGCCGAATTATCGAAGCGGCTGAGTTATCACACCAGACTAACAGCCTGCCAGAAGTGTGTGGCCGCGTTTGTCCACAGGATCGTCTGTGTGAAGGATCTTGTACGCTGAATGATGAATTTGGTGCCGTCACCATCGGTAATATCGAGCGCTATATCAATGATAAAGCGATTGAAATGGGCTGGAAGCCTGATGTCTCTCACGTACAGCCAACCGGCAAACGCGTCGCCATCATCGGTGCAGGCCCTGCTGGCCTCGCCTGTGCCGACGTGCTGGCACGCAATGGCGTACAGGCAGTGGTATTTGATCGCCATCCGGAGATCGGCGGTCTGCTGACCTTTGGTATCCCCGCGTTCAAGCTTGAAAAAGACGTCATGGTTAAACGTAGGGAAATTTTCAGCGGCATGGGTATCGAATTCCGGCTAAACACCGAGGTAGGTAAAGATATCCAGATGAAAGCGTTGCTGGACGACTTTGATTCGGTGTTCCTTGGTGTAGGAACCTACCAATCTATGCGCGGTGGGTTAGAAAATGAGGATGCACACGGCGTTTACGATGCGTTGCCATTCCTGATTGCCAACACCAAACAGTTAATGGGTTTTGAAGCTTCAGCAGAAGAACCTTACATCACCATGCAAGGCAAACGCGTGGTCGTTCTGGGCGGCGGCGATACCGCGATGGATTGCGTACGAACCTCAATTCGCCAGGGCGCGGCGCATGTCACCTGCGCTTATCGCCGTGATGAAGAGAATATGCCCGGCTCCAAGCGTGAAGTGAAAAATTCACGCGAAGAAGGCGTGGAATTCAAATTTAATCTGCAACCACTGAGCGTTGAAATTAATGGCGCGGGTAAAGTCTGTGGTGTCAGAATGGCCCGTACGGAATTAGGCGCACCGGATGCCAATGGCCGTCGCCGACCTGAAATAGTCGAAGGGTCGGAGCACGTACTGGAAGCGGATGCCGTCATCATGGCATTTGGTTTCCGCCCTCACAAAATGGAGTGGTTAGCAGAGCACAGCGTTGAGCTGGATACACAGGGACGTATTATTGCGCCAGAAGGCAATCAAAATGCTTTCCAGACCAGCAATCCAAAAATCTTTGCGGGTGGCGATGCCGTGCGCGGTTCCGATCTGGTCGTGACCGCCATTGCTGAAGGACGCAAAGCTGCTGACGGTATTCTAAATTTCTTAAACGTTTAGATGCTTTACCGACTATCACAAGGGCGATGGATCTGCCCTTGTGATGGCCTCCTCTCGCTTCACGGGCTCCTGATGCATCCGGTACTCTTGTATCATCATGCTACCGACAGCCATAAGGCTGCCGTTTGCACATAGAATGTGTTTTTACGTGGCTCGGTTTTACGCGGCAAACTATACCCTAAATAATTCAAGTTTCAGGAAGGCGGCAAGAGAAGGAATCCCGATGAGCTTACTTGAGTAAGTGATTCGGGTGACTGAACGTAGCCAACGCACAGGCAACTTGAAGTATGACGGGTATAAAAGGGCATCATCACGATGCCCCGGAGGAAATGAATTATTTAACCACCCTCAGAGAGGGTCGTCCGCCTTTTGGAGGCTGTGGTGGTTCATCATCAGGGCGATCATCACCATCCGTTATATCGACATCAGGCTTGTTATCCACAATCGACATCACGTTACCGGAACTGGCCGTTTCATCCTGAGAATCATCAAACCCACTTGTTGCTTCATAAGCCGGCTCGGGTTCAAACATCGTACCAGCCCCATTTTCACGGGCATAAATAGCCAACACAGCAGCCATCGGCACATAAACCTGACGAGGCACACCGCCAAAACGCGCGTTAAAACGAACGCTGTCATCCGCCAACTCCAGGCCACCAACGGCACGAGGCGCAATATTCAGCACGATTTGCCCATCACGAGCAAACTCCATCGGCACCATCACATCAGGAAGATTGACATCGACAACCAGATGAGGCGTCAACTGGTTATCTAATAACCAGTCGTAAAAAGCCCGTAGCAAATACGGACGACGCGGAGACAGTTGAGACAACGCCATTCATTTAGCCTCTGGTCTGCAAACGCATTTCACGTTCTGCTTCCGTCAGAGAAGCAAGGAAGGCATCACGTTCAAATACGCGAGTCATGTAGCCTTTCAATTCTTTCGCACCAGATCCACTCAATTCAATGCCTAACTGAGGTAAACGCCATAACAACGGAGCCAAATAACAGTCAACCAGACTGAATTCTTCACTCATGAAATAAGGCGCTTCATTGAAAACGGGGGCGACAGCCAGCAGCTCTTCACGAAGCTGTTTACGCGCGGCATCGGCTTCCTGTGCGCTGCCTTGTGTGATTTTTTTCAGTAAGGAATACCAATCATTCTCTATGCGATGCATCATCAGGCGGCTGTTACCACGCGCAACCGGGTACACAGGCATCAGTGGTGGATGAGGAAAACGTTCATCCAGGTATTCCATGATAATACGTGACTCATAGAGCGTCAGTTCCCGATCAACCAGCGTCGGTACTGATCCATAAGGATTGAGGTCAATCAGATCCTGCGGCAGATTATCCATGTCTACCTGCTCAATCTCGACACTCACACCTTTTTCGGCCAATACAATGCGAACCTGATGGCTAAAAATGTCGGACGAGCCAGAAAACAGCGTCATTACCGAACGTTTGTTGGCAGCGACAGCCATGAAAACCTCCAAGTTTATCGAGAAAATGCGACGAATAACCGATCTGCTATCACCCTGCCACTTAGCGTTGAAAAAAACACCGGGCAAAATCAACTTTTCCAAAAAAAGTCTGGCGGGTAAACAGGCATAAAATCGGCGAATAGTTTATCAGATTTTGTTCGTTCTGTGGGGATATAAGCGCAATCCCATCGTTAAGAGACTAAAAATCAAAGCCATTTTTTTATGAATTCACGTTGTTACTATCCGAAGGATGGCAAACAAACGGTCAACCATGAATAATCATCGGCAACGATTTTCAATGTCACGATGTGACGAGCAGGACAACCATCATAAAAAACCCGGTGACCAGCACCGGGTTTTTCGCATTGATTTCGCTGCAAAGCAGCAAGAAATTAACGCTTGGAGAACTGAGGACGACGACGTGCTTTACGCAGACCGACTTTCTTACGTTCAACCTGACGAGCATCACGAGTAACGAAGCCAGCTTTACGCAGTTCGCTACGCAGAGACTCATCATACTCCATCAGAGCGCGGGTGATACCGTGACGGATCGCACCAGCCTGACCAGAGATACCACCACCTTTAACGGTGATGTACAGATCCAGTTTCTCAACCATGTCGACCAGTTCCAGCGGTTGGCGAACTACCATGCGGGCAGTTTCGCGACCGAAGTACTGTTCCAGACTACGCTGGTTGATAACGATGTTACCGTTGCCCGGTTTGATGAACACGCGAGCGGCGGAGCTTTTGCGGCGACCAGTGCCGTAGTATTGATTTTCAGCCATTGCCTATAATCCCGATTAAATGTCCAGAACTTGCGGTTGCTGTGCCGCGTGATTGTGCTCGGTGCCCGCGTAAACTTTCAGTTTACGGAACATAGCACGACCCAGCGGGCCCTTCGGCAGCATGCCTTTAACCGCGATTTCAATCACACGCTCAGGACGGCGGGCAATCATCTCTTCAAAGGTCGCTTGTTTGATACCACCGATGTGACCGGAGTGATGGTAATAAATCTTGTCAGAACGCTTGTTGCCAGTTACAGCAACTTTATCTGCGTTCAGAACGATGATGTAATCACCGGTATCAACGTGCGGGGTGTATTCCGCTTTATGCTTGCCGCGCAGACGACGAGCCAGTTCAGTAGCAAGACGGCCTAACGTTTTTCCGTCTGCATCAACAACGTACCAGTCGCGTTTTACGGTCTCTGGTTTAGCTGTGAAAGTTTTCATTAAAAGCTTACCCAATAATTAGTTACACGCAGGTGTTCACCTAAACGCTCGAAAACAGTTGAGGCTCACACGACCATCAAGTCCAGCAAACCTACCCCTTCGAATAGCCATTGCCGGCACTATAAAGTTTTTGGGAAAAAAACTTTGTTGTAACGTGGGGTCGCAGGATTATAGAGAAGTCGCATTCAAAGATCGACCTTTTTCGTGGGTTAATCGCGAAAAACCACCGCTCAACTACGACAAATGCGGCTGACGCAGATACGCTTCGCTTTGCATTTCCTGTAACCGAGATAAACACCGTTGATACTCAAATTTCAGATGTTCTCCCTGATAAATTTCAAACATGGAAACCTGGGCGGAAATGATGAGTTTGATTCTCCGCTCATAAAACTCATCTACTAACGCCAGAAAGCGACGCGCCGTATTTTCCTCATTTTTTCCCATAATCGTCACGTTGTGCAGCAGCACCGTATGATAAAGGCGCGAAAGCGCAATGTAGTCATTCTGACTGCGGGCATGAATGCACAGCGTATCAAAATCGATAGCCAGTACCCCATCGCTTTCACCCAGCGTCGCCATAGGATGATGATTGATATCCAGCGTTGGCCCGGGGCTTAACCACGTTTTGCCAGATAAACGAGTAAACATCCGCTGCATGGTTTCTTCGGTCTGAGCGTCAAGCGGTGTCAGATAAAGATGAGCCTGTGTTAACGTTCTCAAGCGGTAATCAATACCCGCATCAACATTACGTACATCGCAATACCGCTTAATCAGTTCAATGGCGGGAAGAAAACGAGCGCGTTGTAACCCATTCCGATAGAGGTCGTCAGGTGGAATGTTCGACGTTGCCACCAAGGCGATGCCTCGTGCAAACAGGGCTCGCAACAACTCAGCCAATAACATGGCATCGGTAATATCAGAAACGAAAAACTCATCGAAACATAATACATCCGTTTCCGCTTTGAAGCCGTCGGCCACTTTCTCCAGCGGGTTTTCCTGCCCCTGAAGTTGATTCAGTTCCTCATGCACTCGCAACATAAAGCGATGAAAATGCAGGCGCATCTTGCGTTTCATCGGCAAACTGTGAAAAAACAAGTCCATTAGCCAGGTTTTACCTCGCCCAACCCCGCCCCACATATACAGCCCTTTAACCGGCTCAGTCGCTTGTTTATCATGCAACCCTAACCAGCTACGCCATTTCCCCACGTTGCTGGATGCTTCCGTTCCACGATGAGCGCCCTGCTCACATAGCGCCCGATACATGTCATCCAACCGTATGACCGTCTGGTGCTGTACCTCATCAGGCTGGTATTCTCCAGCAGACAGTGCCTGCTGATACAATGCTAAAGGGGTTGTTTGCTGCATAATGGCCACTATCCCTGAGAAAAAAGTTAGTTGTATTTTGTCGCGAGTTACCGTCGATTTGTGCCGCAATCGTCGCAGTTAACCACCTTGATGCCGGAGACTCATCAACATAACCCTAAGTCATTGTGCTTCAGGATTCCACTCAGACAAGATTAGCGGTTATAGTGGCTATTATTAAGTGAAAAACCCTACGTGGACAACGACATCAAAATAGGAGTCATTATGACCTGGGAGTATGCGCTGATTGGTTTAGTTGCCGGTGTCATTATTGGTGCTGTGGCCATGCGTTTTGGCAACCGTAAGCTGCGGCAACAACAGGTATTGCAGAACGAACTAGAGAAAAGTAAAACCGAGCTGGAAGAATACCGCCAGGAGTTGGTGGGGCATTTTGCCCGCAGTGCAGAGTTGCTGGATAACATGGCGCATGATTATCGTCAGCTTTACCAGCATATGGCTAAGAGTTCCAACAGTCTGCTGCCCGATATTCCCGGTCAGGATAATCCGTTCAAATACCGTCTGACGGAAGCAGAAGCCGATAACGATCAGGTTCCGGTGGATATGCCACCACGTGACTATTCAGATGGCGCATCAGGGTTATTGCGAGGCGAACGCCCCGTCCGCAAATAGCCACAACAGCAGCGATATCGCGTGAAGTTTCCCCAAACTTCACGCATTCCTTTTGCCGTCATCCCCCGATTAAATCTCGGTCGTAGACTATAGTTACAATCTACTGACGAAACATCAGTGAACTTTACACACCAAACGTCAGTCAGACTCTTCACCACATGTTTAAGTTTATATATCATCATTTTATTCATCCGCTGGTCGTGAGAGAGTTAATCAACAATGAAGAAAAAATCTTTATTATTTAGTGCACTGGCAATGAGCGTAGGTCTAACCCTGTCCACGATCCCCGTAGCGAACGCTGCGTTACCGGCCGTGGTTCAAGGACAACAGACGCCAAGTCTGGCACCAATGCTTGAAAAAGTTTTGCCGGCGGTCGTCAGTGTGCATGTAGAAGGCACACAGGTACAACGTCAGCGTGTACCAGAAGAATTTAAATTCTTCTTTGGCCCTAATTTCCCAACCGATAAACAAAGTTCGCGCCCTTTTGAAGGGCTGGGTTCAGGTGTGATTATCGATGCGGCCAAAAGTTATGTGCTGACGAATAATCACGTCATCAATAATGCCGATAAGATTCGCGTACAGTTAAATGATGGACGTGAGTATGAAGCCAAACTGATAGGCCGTGACGAACAAACCGATATTGCTCTGCTTCAGTTGGTGGACGCCAAAAATCTGGTTGCCGTCAAAATGGCCGATTCTGACCAACTCCGCGTGGGTGATTTTGCCGTGGCAGTAGGGAATCCGTTCGGACTTGGACAAACGGCGACGTCCGGCATCATCTCCGCGCTGGGTCGTAGCGGGTTAAATCTCGAAGGTCTGGAGAACTTTATTCAGACCGATGCGTCCATTAACCGCGGCAACTCCGGTGGCGCACTAGTTAACCTTAATGGCGAATTGATTGGTATTAACACCGCCATCCTCGCACCTGGCGGCGGAAACATTGGTATCGGATTTGCCATTCCTAGCAACATGGCGCAGAACTTATCCCAACAACTGGTTGAATTTGGTGAGGTCAAACGCGGCGTTCTGGGTATCAAAGGCAGCGAAATGACGTCCGAAATGGCCAAAGCCTTCAAGGTTGATGCACAACGCGGCGCGTTCGTCAGTGAAGTGTTGCCAAAATCGGCCGCGGCTAAAGCTGGCATCAAAGCTGGTGACGTGCTGACGACGCTTGATGGTAAACCCATCGGCAGTTTTGCTGAGCTTCGCGCTAAAATCGGCACCACCGCGCCAGGTAAAACGGTGAAGGTGGGTTTACTGCGTGATGGAAAACAGCAAGAGGTTTCCGTCGTACTGGACAATAGCGCAACCTCAACCACCAGCGCCGAAACCCTATCTCCAGCGCTACAGGGAGCATCGCTGACCAACGGTCAACTGAAGGACGGCAGCAAAGGCGTACAGATTGATAATGTTGCCAAAGATACACCAGCCGCTCAGGTCGGTTTACAAAAAGGCGATATCATCATGGGTGTTAACCGTGAGCGAGTGGAAAACATCACTCAATTGCGTAAATTACTGGAAGCTAAACCACCAGTACTGGCACTCAATATCGTGCGTGGCGACGAAACGATTTATTTGCTTCTGCGCTAATGACGGCGGGCGATGGCATCATCATCACCTTTTGTTGATGAACGCCAATTCCCTATTCCGCCTGAAAAATCAGACACAGCACGCTGCTGTGTCTGATTATCTCATGCTATCCTCGGCACTATCTTCTTTTCACACAGTAAAACACAGTTATGCTTGCTAAGTTATTGCGCTCCACTCTGCTTGGTCTGATCGCCGCAGGCATCCTGCTCGCCGCTGTTCCTACGCTGCGCCCCGCCTCATGGCAGAAAGTCGATGATAATCCCGTTACCGATACACCCGTCAGCTATTACGATGGTGTTCGTCGCGCGGCACCGGCTGTGGTGAATGTCTATGATAGAGCACCAAATCCAGAGCAAACCGCAGAACTCAATATTCGCACGCTGGGTTCCGGCGTGATTATGAGCGACAAAGGCTATATCCTCACCAACAAGCACGTTATCAACAACACACAGCAAATTCTGGTCGCACTTCAGGACGGCAGGCTCTATGAAGCCATGGTCGTTGGCTCGGATAGCCTGACCGATCTGGCTGTGCTGCAAATCAATGGGGTCAATTTGCCCGTGATACCGATTAATACCCATCGTACCGCTCATATCGGTGATGTCGTGATGGCTATCGGTAACCCTTACAATTTGGGACAAACGATTACTCAGGGGATCATCAGTGCGACAGGGCGCGTCGGGCTGAGCGCCGTCGGTCAGGATAACAGACAAAACGGTCGGCAAAATCTTTTGCAAACGGACGCTTCCATCAACCATGGCAACTCCGGTGGCGCGTTGGTCAATACGCTAGGAGAACTGGTTGGCATCAATACGCTCTCCTTTGACAAAGGCGCCGATGGCGAGGTGCCGGAAGGGATTGGATTTGCCATTCCCGTCGCATTGGCAACCAAAGTCATGGGAAAACTGATCCGCGATGGTCGCGTTATTCGCGGTTATATCGGCATTAATGGCATACAGATAGAAGATATAGAAAGTATCGAAAACGGTAGCCGCCAAGGACGCCCGAATGGCATTCTGGTCAGCACGATCGACGCCGGAGGACCAGCAGATAAAGCAGGAATTCAGGTGAAAGACATCCTGGTCAGCGTGAATAATAAGCCGACACGCTCGGTCATCGAAACCATGGATCAAATCGCCGAAATACGGCCAGGCACAGTCGTCCCTGTCGTGATCAAACGCGGTAATCAAGAAATCAAATTAGACATGACGATTCAGGAATTTCCGATCAACTGAACCTTCTCGTTGGGGGAACTGCCTTCGCACCTGATTCCGGCAGTTCCCCTTCTCGCTTAATCGTGTTCTTTTACACGCTCGATGTTCGCCCCTAACGCACGTAGTTTGTCTTCAATACGATCATAACCGCGATCGATATGATAAATACGGTCAACGATTGTTACGCCTTCAGCAACACATCCCGCCAACACCAGACTCGCGGAAGCACGTAAATCCGTTGCCATAACCTGCGCGCCAGACAGTTTTTCTACACCGTGACAAATCACGGTATTACTTTCAATCTCAGCCTGCGCGCCCATACGAATAAGCTCGGGCACATGCATAAAGCGATTTTCGAAAATGGTTTCAGTAATGATGCCCGTCCCTTCTGCCACCAGATTCAGTAAGCTGAACTGAGCCTGCATATCGGTAGGAAATCCCGGATGTGGCGCGGTACGAACGGTGACCGCTTTGGGCCGTTTGCCATGCATATCCAAGCTGATCCAGTCCTCACCAACTTCGATATCGGCGCCAGCTTCGCGCAATTTAGCCAACACCGCATCCAGCGTATCAGGGCGGGTTTGGTGACAAACCACTTTGCCACCAGAAATAGCCGCAGCAACCAGGAAAGTACCGGTTTCAATGCGGTCTGGCAGAACGCGGTAAACGCCGCCGCCCAAACGAGCAACACCTTCGATAGTGATTCTATCACTACCTGCGCCGCTGATTTTGGCACCCAACGTATTCAGGAAATTGGCTGTATCAACAATTTCCGGTTCCCGCGCGGCATTCTCAATCGTGGTCGTGCCTTCGGCGAGCGTGGCTGCACTCATGATGGTTACAGTGGCACCCACGCTGACTTTATCCATCACGATATGAGCACCTTTCAGGCGACCATTGACGGATGCCTTGACGTAGCCTTCTTCCAGTGTAATTTCCGCACCCAACTGCTCAAGGCCATTGATGTGCAAATCCACCGGACGGGCTCCAATAGCACAGCCACCAGGCAGTGAGACCTGACCTTGCCCAAAACGAGCCACCAGCGGTCCTAATGCCCAAATAGAGGCGCGCATGGTTTTCACCAGATCGTAAGGCGCACAAAAAACATTCACATCGCTGGCATCAACATGTACTGAACCATTGCGTTCAACACGGGCACCCAACTGGGTTAACAACTTCATTGTGGTATCAATGTCCCGCAATTTCGGCACATTCTGGATTTCTACCGGTTCTTCAGCAAGCAAGGCAGCAAACAGAATAGGCAATGCGGCATTCTTGGCACCGGAAATGGTTACGTCACCCGTTAGCCGGGTTGGCCCCTGCACACGAAATTTATCCATAGTCACTGTTTCTCAACGTGTTAATTCAACAATGTGTTACTTGATCACAAGCTTAAAAGCGACTCAGCTTTTTAGAACCCGTTAAGCTTGCGATCGCGCTGCCACTCTTCCGGCGTATACGCCTTGATCGACACCGCATGAATACGGTTATCCGCGATGTACTCCATCAGCGGAGCATAGACCGTTTGCTGTTTTTTCACCCGGCTCATGCCAGCGAAAAGCTCACCGACAACGATAACCTGAAAGTGGCTACCATCACCGGAAACATGGGCTTCCTCGAGTGCCAATGATGTCATCAGCACTTCTTTAATTTCATTATTTTCCATCGCTCTCGATTTCTATGTCAGGGGGGATGATAAACAGGGTGGTATCTTAGATGAATACGGCGCTATCTTAAACAAAGAAATCCCCTTATGCATCATGCCAAAAAGGGGATTTCTATCACACACACCGAGACAAACTAAGACGCCTGAGATACAGGGATGATTTCATTCAGGTTATACAATGCAATCAGCGTATTTAACCGATCGCTAACCCCAATAATTTTTAAGCTTCGTGCCTGCTGGGATTGCTGATGATAAAAATGCATCAGTAAAGCGAGCCCCGCAGAATCAACACGCTTTAATCCGGAAACATCTAACGCTGTTTTACCCGCCAGCAATGTCTCACGCTGCTCCCAGAGCGGCAAAAGCGTTTCACGATCCAGATCGCCCACTAATATCAGTGTCGATTCTTGTGACACCCAGTTCAATGCGTTTGCCATTTTTCCGCCTGGATTAACGTTGCTTATCCAGCGTAATCGGCTGCCTCGCCGCCGCTTCCAACTGCTGGGTTAAGCCATCCACGCCTTTCTGACGCAGTGTAGCAGCCCATTCATTTTGTTTGGTCGTAATCATGCTAACGCCTTCGGCGATCATGTCATAAGCTTGCCAGTTACCCGTTTGGCTATTCTTGCGCCATTGAAAGTCCAGCCGTACCGGTGGGCGTCCGCCATTATCAATGATGGAAACGCGAATAGAGATAATATCCGCATTCCCCAGCGGTTGTTCTGGCCCAATCTGGTAGGTCTGACCATGATACAGAGCCAGCGCTTGCCCATATGCCTGCGCCAGATAATTTTCAAACGCCTTAAAGTAAGCACTTCTCTGATCGGGCGTTGCTTCTTTGTAGTACCGACCCAACACGAGCGCACCGGCATAACGAATTTGCACATAAGGCAGCAATTCTTCACGCACAATGTTGCGCAAATAATCCGGATTTTGTTTGATCTGAGGCTGCTCGGCTTTCAATCGACTAAAAGTTTTTTCTGCCGCTTCATTCATCAAGCGATAAGGATTCGTTTGATCCGCAGCGTTGGCTAATGGTGCCACCACCAGTAAAGCTACCATCAGTAAACGTTTAAACATGCAGCTATCCTCTTATGGATGTGGAGTATCAGGCTGGTTCTGAGGTTCTGGCGTTGCCGCCGTGTCATTGGCTGGCCCTGAGCCTGTCTGACCGGCATTATCCCCGCTATCGCCACCGCTCTTATATAGGAATTGCCCGATGAGATCCTCTAATACCATGGCTGACTTGGTATCCTGAATCACACCGCCATCTTTCAGTATTGACGTTCCCATTTCTTCATCTTCGAAACCAATATTCAGCGACAGATATTGTTCCCCCAGCAGACCGGAAGTACGAATAGCCAAAGAACTGGTATCTGGAATATGGTTATAACGCTGCTCAATATCCATTGCGACACGTGGTAAATACGTTTTCTCATCCAGAGAAATATCCGCGACACGCCCAATCACAACACCACCAACCCGAACGGGTGAGCGAGCTTTCAGCCCGCCAATATTGTCAAACGTGGCAAATAAACGGTAGGAAGGTTCGCTACCGATTGATTTGAGATCGGCGACTTTCAGGGACAAAAAAAGGATGGCACACAGCGCAATCAGCATGAACGCGCCAACCCAAATTTCATTTTTCTTCGTTTGCATTGAATCAGTTCCCAAACATCAGTGCTGTCAGCACAAAATCCAATCCCAATACCGCAAGTGACGAATGCACAACGGTACGGGTCGTCGCCCGACTGATCCCTTCTGAAGTCGGAATCGCATCATAGCCGTTAAACAGAGCAATCCAGGTCACGGTAATCGCGAAGACGATACTTTTAATCACACAGTTTAGTATGTCCTGCCGCCATTCGACCGCGCCTTGCATGGCTGACCAGAAGAAACCGCTATCGATACCTTTCCAGTCCACGCCAACCAGCGATCCTCCCCAAATACCTACCGAGACAAAAATCACTGCCAGAAGCGGCATACTGATCAGTCCGGCCCAAAAGCGGGGGGCAACAACGCGACGTAGAGGATCAACCGCCATCATTTCCATGCTAGACAACTGCTCCGTCGCCTTCATCAGACCAATTTCTGCGGTAAGCGCCGATCCGGCACGCCCGGCAAATAACAATGCCGTGACCACCGGCCCAAGCTCACGCAGCAGCGAAAGCGCCACCATCATGCCCAGGCTGGCTTCTGCACTATAGGTGGTGAGCACAAGATAGCCTTGCAGGCCCAATACCATGCCGATGAACAGACCGGAAACCATGATGATTAATAGCGACTGCACACCGACGCTATAAAGCTGTTTGACCAGCAGCGGCCACTGTTTCCTAAATTCAGGCTTGCCCACCAACGCATTAAACAGCATCAGTCCGGCACGGCCAAACGAGGCACAGGTGGCAATTCCCTGACGTCCTAACGACGCCAACGCCCGTAATAACATGAGTGCGTTAACCCCCTGAACCTAACAGCGCAGTTTTATAATCCTCTGCCGGAAAACGGAACGGAACAGGCCCATCGGCAATACCATCCAAAAACTGACGCACGCGAGGATCATCATTCATTTTCAACTGCTCCGGCGTTCCATCTGCAATAATCTGTCGATCGGCAATGATATAGGCGTAGTCCGCAATGCTCATGACTTCCGGGACATCGTGCGACACGACAATACAGGTCACGCCTAATGCATGATTCAATTCATCAATCAGCTTGACCAACGTCCCCAACGTTATCGGATCCTGTCCGACAAACGGTTCATCAAACATGATCAGTTGTGGATCGAGCGCGATCGCCCGCGCCAGCGCCGCACGCCGCGCCATTCCACCTGAAAGTTCGGCTGGCATCAGGTCAGCAGCCCCACGTAATCCAACCGCTTCCAGCTTCATCATCACCGTGCTGCGCAACAGCGCTTCCGGCAATCGGCTGTGCTCACGTAACGGCCAGGCGACATTATCAAACACATTGAGGTCGGTAAATAACGCGCCGGACTGAAACAACATGCTCATCTTCTTGCGAGCGCTGTACAACGCGCTACGTGACAACGCGGGGACATTATCGCCATCAAACCAGATCTCCCCGCTATTAGGCTGAAGTTGCCCACCAATCAGGCGTAACAATGTCGTTTTACCAATGCCGGATGGCCCCATGATGGCGGTAACTTTCCCCTTGGGAACATTCAACGTGATATCTGTAAAAATCTGCCGCTCTCCGCGCTGAAAACTCAGGCCACGGATCTCAACCAGATTAGTATCCTTATGACTCATTATCTCATATTCCTTACCGTTCAGCATGTTACCTACAACAGCCAAGGTTAAGCCAATCACGATAATAGGCCTTCATGCCTAAATCCTAATGGTTGATATCAGGCAAAGCCCGAGTTTTACAAAAACTTACCGTAAGTTCTTGTCCAAAATGGCTGAACAAAACCGCCATAGGTTTTACTTTTCCGCCTTACCCAGTCAGAATTAGCCTTAGTATATAGAAAACATTTTTTGTGCGAAATTCGTCCAGAAATACGGGTTTATCTCCCCATAAACCTGTGATTATACCTTAATAAAGGACGCTGCATGCTTTTTGCGACCGTACTGTTGATCGTTGGCTTGGCGCTGCTGGTATATGGTGCCGATCGTTTGGTGTATGGTGCCGCGATCCTGGCGCGGGCGCTGGGTTTACCCCCCTTCATCATTGGTCTCACCATTGTTGGCTTCGGTACTTCATTACCCGAACTGATCGTCTCTGTCACCGCCGCACTGAACCATCAGGTCGATATGGCCGTCGGCAACGTACTCGGCTCCAATATTGCGAATATTCTGTTGATTCTCGGCAGCGCAACGCTGATTCGCCCTTTAACGGTTCATTCAGAATTGCTACGCCGGGAATTTCCGCTGATGCTGCTGGTCACCGTTTTATGTGGCCTCTTACTCCGCGATAACAATCTGAGCCGCATGGACGGGGTCATACTGCTGGCGGCTGGCGGGATATTTTTGTTTCTGATGATTCGAATGATGCGTCTGGCACAACAGGACGGCGTGGATAGTCTCACGCAAGAACAGGTGGCTGAACTTCCCCACGCAGACAGTAACCAAACCGTCGCCGTTTTATGGTTGATTCTCGGGCTGATTATTTTACCGATGGCAGCCCGTATGGTCATTGACAATGCCACCGTACTGGCTCGCTATTTTCACATCAGCGAACTGACTATCGGCCTCACCGTACTCGCCATTGGCACCAGCCTGCCGGAATTGGCAACCGCCATTGTTGGCACACTAAAAAAGGAAGATGATATCGCGCTAGGTAATCTGATTGGCTCGAATATCTTTAATATTACCATTGTGCTGGGCATACCCGCGCTGCTGTCACCGGGCGTGTTCAACCCCCTTGCTTTCGGACGTGACTATTGGGTCATGTTGGGAGCCAGCGCGTTACTGACAGCACTGTGTCTCAGTAGAAAACGCCGTATTGGACAACGCGCAGGCGCACTATTACTCTGCGCATTTGCCGTTTATCTCTCGGTCTTGTTCTTTATGTGATCGATAAATGACGCGCTCGACCGATTGTTTAATTAGATAATTGTTTGATGAAAAGATTGTTTAAACAACAAAATGGTTTGAACAAAAAATAGCTTGATTAGCGGCAAGTTGCTTGATTAACCAGCACATCAAGCATTCACTCAAATATGAAAACAAGCAGGATTATTCAGGTATGTCACATTTTGAACTACAACCCGGTTTTGATTTTCAATTGGCAGGTAAGCAAGTGCTAAAAACCGAGCGTGAAGGTTTAGCACAGTTGGATCAATACATCGATGACGCTTTTACACGAGCCTGCGAGAAAATTTTCTACTGTCAGGGGAAAGTGGTTGTCATGGGGATGGGAAAATCCGGGCATATCGGCTGCAAAATGGCAGCCACATTTGCCAGCACTGGCACTCCCGCTTTTTTTGTGCATCCCGGAGAGGCCAGCCACGGTGATTTAGGGATGGTCACACCGCATGACATTGTCATCGCCATTTCCAACTCAGGCGAATCCCACGAAATCCTGTCATTAATTCCCGTGTTGAAACGCCAGAAAATTTTCCTGATTTGCATGACGGGAAATCCTGAAAGCACGATGGGAAAAGCGGCAGACATCCATTTATGCGTCCATGTTCCACAAGAAGCCTGCCCATTGGGGTTAGCCCCCACCAGCAGCACCACAGCGACACTGGTGATGGGCGATGCACTCGCCGTGGCATTATTGCAAGCGCGTGGGTTTACCGCCGAAGATTTTGCCCTCTCACATCCCGGTGGCGCACTGGGCCGCAAACTTTTGCTACGCGTCAGCGATATCATGCATTCGGGCGATGAGATTCCGCACGTGCCACACGATGCCTCGCTACGCGACGCACTGGTAGAAATCACGCGCAAAAATCTGGGTATGACGGTAATCTGCGAATCAGATATGAAAATTCAAGGCATCTTCACCGATGGTGATCTACGCCGTATTTTCGACATGAATATTGACTTGAACAGCGCCCGCATTGTTGATGTGATGACCGCTGGCGGCATTCGGGTTACACCACAGACACTCGCGGTTGACGCGCTGAACCTGATGCAATCACGCCACATTACCGCGCTTTTAGTGGCAGAGAACGATCGTCTGGTGGGAATTGTCCATATGCACGATATGCTACGTGCTGGTGTGGTGTAAGACGCCGTGGCAAACGACACGTTAACGTGTCGAAAAAAACCGACACGAGTGAAGCAAAAACTGTGAAGCAAGGATAAACGCCAATGAGTGAAGTCGGGGCACAAACCGATACCTGTTATGGACCTGTCGATCAACAGGTACTGGATAAAGCCCGTGAAATTCGCCTGTTAATCTGTGATGTTGACGGCGTCATGTCTGATGGCCTGATTTATATGGGTAATCACGGTGAAGAGTTGAAAGCGTTTAATGTACGCGACGGCTATGGCATTCGTTGTCTACTGACATCCGGTATCGAGGTTGCGATCATTACCGGACGATCGGCCAAGCTCTTGCAGGATCGGTGTAAAACATTAGGCATTACCCATCTTTATCAGGGTCAATCCGATAAGGTTTTGGCCTTCAACGATCTGTTGGATAAACTGTCTGTCCCCGCCAATCAGGTTGCTTATATCGGTGATGACCTGATCGATTGGCCGGTGATGGCACAAGTCGGTTTGAGCGTTGCCGTAGCCGACGCGCACCCTCTGTTATTACCGCGTGCCGATTACGTTACGCGTATCGCGGGTGGACGCGGTGCCGTACGTGAACTTTGCGATTTAATTCTGTTCTCACAGGATAAGCTGGAGCATGCCAAAGGGTTGTCAATATGAGTAAAACCAGACGTTGGTTGACCGCGTTGCTAGCATTGCTGGCGCTCATTCTGATTGGCTGGAATATAGCGGATAACGAAACGACGGCACCCATTGATACTCCGGACCCGGCCGTACCGGTATATACCAGCGAGAAAACCACCACGCTGGTTTATAGCCCCACCGGAAAGCTGAGTTACCGTCTGATTTCGGATAAGGCAGAATATTTTAATGATGAGCAACTGAGCTGGTTTACGACGCCAGTGGCGACATTATTTAACGAGCAAGGTACGGCAACCTGGTCAGTACGCGCGGATCGCGCCAAGCTGACAAAAGACAAAATGCTCTATCTGTATGGTCATGTTGAGGTCAATAGCCTGACAAATGACTCACAGTTGGAGAGAATAAAAACAAACAATGCCCAGGTAAATCTGGTGACTCAGGACGTCTCTTCCGATGATGAAGTGACCCTATACGGTGCCAGCTTTACTTCCAACGGGATGAAAATGCGTGGCAATCTACGCAACAAGACAGCCGAGTTGATCGAAAAGGTAAAAACCTCTTATGAAATCCAAAACCAATAATCTGATGCAAAATACCCTGATCGCCAGCTCGCTGTTAGCCATCAGCGTTTCTGCGCTGGCCGTTACCGGAGATAGTAACCAGCCGATTCACATTGACTCCGCGCAGCAATCGCTGGACATGCAAAGCAACACCGTGACGTTTACCGGTAATGTCGTGGTCAAACAGGGCACTATTGAAGTCAAGGCTGACAAAGTCGTCGTTATTCGTCCTCAAGGCGCACAGGGTAAAGAGGTCGTAGAAGGTTACGGTAATCCCGTGACGTTCTACCAAATGCAGGATAACGGCAAGCCGGTAAAAGGCCGAGCCCAAAAAGTACGTTATGAGCTCGCCAGCGACCTTCTGGTTCTGACGGGCAATGCTTATTTGGAACAGATGGACAGTAATGTAAAAGGCGACCGCATCACTTATCTGGTGAAACAACAACAGATGGAAGCCTTCAGCGATAAAGGTAAACGTGTTACGACGGTATTGGTTCCTTCCCAACTTCAGGAAAAAGGGAACAAGAACACGACGACCACCTCTCAGAAACCGCAACCACGAGTCACTGAATAACTTATGGCAACATTAATCGCAGAAAATCTGGCCAAGGCGTATAAAGGCCGCAAGGTCGTGGAAAACGTGAGTCTCACCGTTAATTCAGGCGAGATTGTCGGCCTGCTAGGGCCGAACGGGGCCGGTAAGACCACCACGTTTTACATGGTCGTAGGCATCGTTCAGCGTGATGACGGACGAATTGTGATTGATGACGAGGACATCAGCCTACTGCCTTTGCACGATCGCGCCTTGCGCGGTATTGGTTATCTACCGCAAGAAGCGTCAATATTCCGTCGATTAAGCGTTTATGACAACCTGATGGCCGTTTTGCAGATCCGTAAAGATCTCACCCCTGAACAGCAGGAAGACCGTGCAAATGAACTAATGGAAGAATTCCATATTATTCACTTACGCGATAGTCTGGGACAATCACTCTCCGGTGGTGAGCGGCGTCGGGTGGAAATCGCACGAGCACTAGCAGCGAACCCTAAATTCATCCTGCTGGATGAACCCTTTGCCGGTGTTGACCCCATCTCAGTGATTGACATCAAAAAGATCATTGAGCATCTGCGAGACAGCGGACTCGGCGTATTAATTACCGACCATAACGTGCGCGAAACATTAGATGTTTGTGAACGCGCCTACATCGTGAGTCAGGGACAATTGATTGCCCATGGTTCTCCGACCGAAATACTCGCCGATGAGCAGGTAAAACGCGTCTATCTGGGCGAAGGCTTCCGACTCTGATAGTGTAGTGTTTTCAATTCATTCTCATCATTGAACCAATATAGGGACGTTAGCACCACTTATGAAGCAAGGTTTGCAACTCAGGCTTAGCCAGCAACTGGCCATGACGCCACAGCTACAGCAGGCAATCCGCCTGTTGCAACTGTCCACGCTTGAACTGCAACAAGAAATTCAATTGGCGCTGGAAAGCAACCCGTTGCTGGAACAAACGGACAATCACGAAGAAATAGAAGCATTCGATACCGCCGACAGCGATTCGCTGGATACGGGTGAAGCGTTAGAGCAAAAAGAGATGCCGGAAGAATTACCACTGGATGCCACCTGGGATGAAATCTATTCCGCAGGTACGCCATCCGGCACCGGCACAGATTATCGCGATGAGGAATTGCCCATTTATCAGGGGGAAACGACACAAACCCTTCAGGACTACTTGATGTGGCAAGTGGAGTTGACGCCGTTTTCAGAGACGGATACCGCCATTGCGACATCCATCGTCGATGCGGTGGACAATACCGGCTATCTCACCGTGCCGTTGGAAGATATTCTGGATAGTATCGGTGATGAAAACGTCACCCTCGATGAGGTGGAAGCCGTACTTAAACGAGTACAACGCTTCGACCCTGTGGGCGTCGCCGCCCGCGACCTACGAGATTGCCTGCTGGTACAGCTATCCCAGTTCTCCTCAGACACGCCCCGGCTCACTGAAGCAACGCTCATCGTCAGCGAATACCTTGATCTGCTGGCAAACCATGATTTCCGCAGCCTGATTCGCTCAACGCGCCTGAAAGAAGAGGTGCTGAAAGAAGCGCTGACGCTGATTCAATCCCTCGATCCCCGCCCCGGCCAATCTATCAACACGGGTGAGTCCGAATATGTTATCCCTGATGTACTGGTTCGCAAGCATCAGGGACATTGGGTGGTTGAATTAAATACGGATAGCGTCCCTAGGCTGCAAATTAATCAGCAATATGCTGCGTTGGGCAGCAGTGTCCGCAGCGATAGCGATGGTCAGTTTATCCGCAGCCATTTGCAGGAAGCGCGCTGGCTAATCAAAAGCCTGGAGAGCCGTAATGACACCCTGCTCAAAGTCACCCGCTGTATTGTCGAACAGCAGCAGGACTTTTTCGAACAGGGTGAAGAATTCATGAAACCGATGGTGCTGGCAGATATCGCTCAGGTCGTGGATATGCATGAATCCACCATCTCCCGGGTGACAACACAAAAGTTTCTGCACAGCCCACGCGGCATTTTTGAACTAAAATATTTCTTTTCCAGCCATGTTAATACCGATAGCGGAGGTGAAGCTTCGTCAACGGCTATTCGAGCATTGGTCAAGAAATTAGTCGCCGCAGAAAACCCCGCCAAGCCTTTAAGCGACAGCAAATTAACAACATTGCTCGCGGAACAAGGCATCATTGTGGCACGGCGTACCGTGGCAAAATACCGAGAGTCTTTATCTATCCCACCATCAAACCAACGTAAACAGTTGGTTTGATCTCAACAGAGAAGGAAGACACTATGCAGCTCAACATCACCGGACATCACATCGAAATTACCGAGCCTTTACGCGATTTCGTCAATACCAAGTTTGCCAAGTTAGAGCAATATTTTGACCGTATCAATCAGGTCAATGTGGTACTGAAAGTGGAGAAAGTGCAGCAAATCGCTGACGCCACTCTCCACGTCAACGGTGGAGAGTTGCATGCCACATCAGAAGCGGAAGATATGTACGCCGCGATCGATTTGCTGATCGATAAACTGGCCCGCCAGCTCAATAAGCATAAGGATAAGCTAAAACAGCACTAATTTTTCTTTTGCTCCATCGCGTAGCGAAAGAACTGCCCCAGCCCATAGATCTTACTACGGGCTGGGCTTACCGGAAGTGAAAGTGTCGTTAAGTGAATATAAAATGAACAATGTTCCTGATTTGCAACTCAGCACCGTGTTACGTCCAGAGTGCACCCGAAGTACCGTCCATTGCCAAAGTAAAAAAAGGGCGCTGGAGATTATCAGTGAACTGGCTGCCAAACAGCTAAATCTCCCTTCACAGATTATTTTTGATGCCATTCTTACCCGCGAACGGATGGGCAGCACAGGCATTGGCAACGGTATTGCTATCCCCCACGGTAAGCTGGAGGACGATAACGCGCTGGAGGCAATCGGTGTATTTATCCAGCTAGAACAGCCAATCGCTTTCGATGCCATTGACAATCAAGCGGTTGATTTGCTTTTTGCCTTGCTGGTTCCAGCAGAACAATGTAAAACGCACTTACATACGCTGTCGCTTATTGCCAAACGGCTGGCAGATAAAACCGTTTGTCGGCGTCTACGTGCAGCGCAAAGCGATGAAGAGTTGTATCAGATTATGACGGAAGCGGGTTAACCCTGTGGTAAGCATAGAGGTCGGGAATCACAGCATTTTTATGCCTCGAATGCTCATCGTTCATTTTCTGGCAACGTATGATAAAAACAATGACAAGGTGGTCATACCATCACATGGTCAGGGGGGAGTCGTCAGATGGTACTGATGATTGTCAGTGGTCGCTCAGGGTCAGGGAAATCCGTCGCTCTGCGCGCGCTGGAAGATATGGGGTTCTACTGCGTAGATAACCTGCCAGTGGTCTTGTTACCAGAATTGGCTAGCACGCTGGCAACACGCAATATCTCCGCAGCGGTCAGTATTGATGTGCGCAACATGCCAGAATCGCCAGAGGTGTTTGAACATGCCATGGCGCAGCTGCCACAAAGTTTTTCACCTCAGTTATTATTCCTTGATGCCGATCGCAATACACTGATCCGCCGCTATAGTGACACCCGTCGACTGCACCCGCTATCCAGTAGAAATCTATCACTGGAAAGCGCAATTGATGAAGAAAGCGATCTGCTTGAGCCATTACGCTCACGGGCCGATTTGATCATTGATACGTCTGAAATGTCAGTACATGAATTGGCTGAGATGCTACGTACCCGTCTGCTAGGCAAGCGGGAACGAGAACTGACGATGGTCTTTGAATCTTTCGGCTATAAGCATGGTATTCCCATTGATGCCGACTATGTGTTTGATGTGCGTTTTTTACCTAACCCACACTGGGATCCTAAACTCCGCCCCATGACGGGCCTGGATAAACCTGTCGCCGCCTTCCTCGATCGACACACTGAAGTTCATAATTTCATCTATCAGACACGCAGTTATCTGGAACTATGGCTCCCCATGCTGGAGACCAATAATCGCAGCTATCTGACCGTGGCGATTGGTTGTACCGGTGGCAAGCACCGCTCCGTTTATGTTGCAGAGCAACTGGCGGACTACTTCCGCTCACGCGGCAAAAACGTTCAATCTCGGCATCGTACGCTGGAAAAACGTAAACCATGATATCGGATAGCCTATGACGGTCCGACAAACGGTTGAAATAAAAAATAAACTCGGCATGCATGCCAGACCCGCCATGAAATTGTTTGAGCTGGTGCAGAGTTTTAACGCTGAGGTGATTTTGCGTAACGATAGCGGCACGGAGGCCGAAGCCAGTAGCGTCATTGCCATGTTGATGCTCGACTCGGCCAAAGGAAAATACCTTGAAGTAGAGGCTACTGGGCCCGACGAAATAAAAGCGCTGGCAGCGGTGATCCAACTGTTTGAGGCCGGTTTTGATGAAGAATAATCGCCCAATCATGCGACATCTCAAATAAAATGATAGGCGCTCCTGCAAGGAACAGAAGGGTGACGAAAACAAGGACTGATAGGTAACAGAATGAATACTCAATTAATAACATCATCTTTTATTTCAAATGGATTTTCTAGAGAAAGTCATGCTGATTTTTTTAGAGAAAACAATGGTTTTATAAATTGTGTCAATTTTCAAATAAAAACGACAGGCGACGTTTTATTTATCAATTTAGGTGTTCATCCTATGTTTGATCAGTTAGACCATCGCCCTTATCCTAAAAAAGAAATTGATTGTTATATCCGTAGCCGACTGTCTACAAATAAACCCCTGAGTATTGCATTGCTGGACTCACCAGATGATATTTCTTTCATTATTAATGAGATAGAAGAAAAGTCTCGAACTTTTTTTGATTTTTTTAGTTCTATTGACGATGTTTTTTCCCTTCTTAGCATTGATAACATTAAAGAGAAAAATATTGCTACTCCATTAAATGGAGTGACGCCGGTTAGATTAATATCAATGTGTATGTATTACCATATTTTAAAAAATAATATAGATGTCGCTCGTGATTTTGCAAACTATGGGGTGTCTATCTCAGGAATGGGCGTAAGCCTAAAGAAAGTGTTTAAGAAAATATTAAGAGACACTGAAAGCAATGATTAATAAGAAGTGCTATTCTTCTAGTTAAATAGGCCTATACCCGTCATACTTCAAGTTGCATGTGCGTTGGCTGCGTTCAGTCACCCGAATCACTTACTCAAGTAAGCTCATCGGGATTCCTTCGCTTGCCGCCTTCCTGAAACTTGAATTATTTAGGGTATATCGATTTAGTAGAGAAAAATTTTACCTCAATCAAAATATGGATACTCTTTGCTATGAGTCAATCTGTCGAGATAGTTTTAAAAGAGACTTTAGATGCTGTTTATGATGCGCTTGAGTTACATAAAAATAATCAACCAGCACCGTTATCTATAAGTTTTTTAAACAAAACAGCATTAGAGTTAAAACAAATGATAAAAATCATGGACCCGAGTATTTATAAACCCGGATACCCCCGATTCGCTTTAGATTGGCCAGATGACGCCGAACTTATAGACAAGTTAATTTCAGCCAGTTACCTGTATGGAAAAATAAAGTCTAAAGGTAAAAAATAAAGTTATGATCGAATAAAAAGCTGAAAGTGTTCTAATCATCCTTTCGATCCTATTTTATCCGTTATTTATTTCGCAATCTGCATCGTTTTCGCTCAAGCAAGATGAAAAGCGATGCATACGTCTCCAAAAACCCAAATGGCTAATGTCAGCGGCGGTTGACGCTGCTATGATGTCACACAGGCAGACTGGCAAGTCACAGCGTGGCGGTAGCGTGTCTGAGGGGAAAAGGGATCAGATAACTGATAGAATCAACGAATGAGTCTATTATGAAAATAAATAATGCTATCGATATATTAACCGATCTCATCATTGATGCAGAAAATAATAGTCACGTTCAGCATATTGATTTTTATAAATCAGCGGTGCGGGTGTTACAAAGTAAAACCTTAAATAACGCTGAGTTGGAGAATCTACATAGAAATTTTTGTGGTTATTTGGCGAATGGATACTTTCATAACAATGAATATCAAAACATTTTAAAATTGATTGAATTATTAAAATGATGATGATTCCTGTGAAATATATCTCTAACGTCAAAATCCGTACCATTTGGAAAAACCAAGAAAAAACACAACTTATTATGAAAAAAAAGCACGAGATAGATACAAGATTTTCGATTGCAGTCAATACAGGGCGTAGTGCCTTAGAAACCGTAAATCTTATGGGTGAAATATTACCTCATTTAACAAGAAGTACTGCACTTTCCTTTTTAGAGGATAAAAACAGGTTGGTCTTAGAGAAGAATTTTGAGCATGATAATAACAAACTCTATGATGAAGATGGGTGGATGTTCTATCAGTATGAAATATCTATATTTCCTATTACTGAAACAGATATGGAATATCAAAGAAATTTATCAAAGAGGATATTAGATGCATTTAGAAATCATGGATATTTAGCTGAAATTATTTGTGACAGTGACTTTCCACTCTAATTAATTTAAATTTCAGGAAAAAACTTAACGTATTTCACAACGCGAAACGTTAGTTTCGATGGACTAATTGAAAAATATGGAATACTTTTACGACAAACAAAAAATAAAAATTTATTTTAATAGCATAATTATCCGCTCTCGTCATTCTGGACCGAAACTATTATCAGAAATAGAAGGCCACTTACTAATAGAAATAAATGATGACGTATTTTTTAACGAATCCGGTATTTTATTACTTGAGTTAGCTAAAGAGCTAACTGACTGGATATCAGCAGGAAGCGGCGATTTTATCTATTACTCAATGGACTATGAAGATGGGCCTATATTATCCTTCCAGGAAAATCAAAGCGGCTGGAGATTGTCCAGCGTTTGGTGTGACACGTATTACGAAAACATGAGTTATATTAACTTTGTTAAGCAAGCTGAATGCTTCATCTCTACTTTATTCAGTGAATTGAAAAATAATAATATTCATTTTAGTCGTGACGGCATCGTTTTATACGACGCTGATTGAGTGCAGCACGACTCTGGACACAACGCGATTGAACACCGTAAAGCTGAAACTGACCGCAACCAATTCATAGCAGGTACAAGCAAAGGGCTAGCCTGACCAACGCTGGTCGAGCATGTTAACAAACTCGACAAGCGTCGATTTAAAACCATTATTATTCAATGAATTATATTGCATAGGAAGTATTCCCATGTCAGAAATAGCCCAATGATACGGGGAGTTTACTGTCCTTCGTGATAGAGATCTCTTTTCTTTCTCCTCAGAAGCACCTACTATCCTCTTACATCTATTTTTCTTATACACCCCCGCTCCACTGGCGCGGGGGTGTTGCTTTTACGTCATCTGGAAATAACAACTGGAGAGGAGTATGACGAAACCTAACCTGACAATCAGTGAATTGGACGCAGAACGTCTGGATATGTTACTGGAGCAGCCCGCTTTTGCTGGCAGCAATATCGCTCAGGCTTTGAATGACGAGCTTGATCGTGCGGAGATCTTACCTTCCGCCAATATCCCTTCGGATGTGGTCACGATGAACAGTCGGGTGCGTTTCCGCGATCTGATCGCTAATGAGGAACACATCCGCACGCTGGTTTATCCGGCAACCGTGAAAGACAGCAAAGAACATTTGTCTGTCATGGCTCCTCTGGGGGCGGCACTGCTGGGAATGCATGTGGGGAATACCATTGTCTGGCAGTTGCCGAATGGGGAAGAAACACATATCGAAGTGCTGGAGTTGCTTTATCAGCCTGAAGCTGCGGGTGAATACCATCGCTAAGCGGTGACCGCGCAGCAGAAAAAATGACAAACCGTCGGACAATGCCGACGGTGACGGTTCTCAGCGTTGAGAAAACAAACCGAATTATTCTCCCGCAATCTTCATTTCAGGCAGCAATACCGAGCCGCACTGGATATTACTACGTGTTTCTATGTCGTTTCCTACCGTGACAATATTACGCAACATATCCTTCAGATTACCCGCAATCGTGATTTCACTCACCGGATACTGAATTTCACCATTTTCCACCCAGAAACCGGATGTGCCACGGGAATAATCACCCGTCACACCGCTGACGCCCTGCCCCATGAGCTCGGTTACCAGCAAACCTTTACCCATTTGTTTGAGCAGACCATCAAAATCAAGGCCTTGCCCGGCAATACGCCAGTTATGGATACCGCCCGCATGCCCCGTGCTCTTCATACCCAATTTGCGCGCCGCATAGCTGGTCAACAACCAGGTTTGCAGAACACCATTTTTTACAATCTCACGCCGTTGAGTTCGAACACCTTCACTGTCAAATGGCGTTGAAGCCAATCCTTTGCGCAAATGGGGGAGTTCTTCAATCGTCAGCCATTCCGGTAGAATCTGCTGTCCTAGCTTATCCAACAAGAACGTCGACTTGCGATACACGCTGCCACCGCTAATGGCACCAACCAGATGACCAAACAGCCCTGTTGCCACCTCGGCTGAAAACAATATCGGTGCTTGCATCGTAGGTAGCTTACGCGGAGACAGGCGTGATAGCGTGCGGCGAGCACACTCTTCCCCCACCCACTCTGGCGATTGCAAATCCTCCAATGAACGGCCAATGGTGTAGGCATAATCACGCTCCATCTCTCCATTCACTTCGGCAATCACACAGCTCGACATGGAATGGCGACTGGAACAATAGCTTTGCAGCATACCGTGGCTATTACCAAAGACCTTAATACCGTAATGACTATTAAAACTGCCACCTTCAGTATTAGTGATCCGTTTATCAACCTTTAATGCCGCCTGCTCGGCACGAGCAGCAAGCTCAATACCTCGCTCGGCGTCCAATTCTGCCGGATGAAACAGATCCAAATCTGGCGCATCGAAAGCCAACAGATCTTTATCTGCCGGTCCAGCACAAGGATCGGCGGAAGTATAACGGGCAATATCCAGCGCAGCCTGCACGGTACGCGCGATAGCATCCGGGTTTAGATCGGTTGATGACGCACTGCCTTTACGTTGCTGGTAGTACACCGTAATACCCAACGCCCCATCACTGTTAAACTCAACATTTTCAACTTCACCATAACGCGTACTCACGCCAATGCCCGTCGTTCTAGACACCGCAACCTCAGCCGCATCAGACCCCATTCGCGCGAGCTCCAGTGCCTGTGCAACCGCTTGTTCCAACGCTTCGCGCTGTTGTGCAACCTGAGTGATTATTGTCATTGTTCTGCCATAATATGTGGGTGGATCATTTCGACAGATGACGCAGAGCCGACACACATTGCTGGCATACCGCACGATAGAACCTCTGCCTCACATGAAATATTTCCACGCGATCTACCGTCATCCATCTGCATAAAAAGGTGTAGCATAGTGTTCCTGAGTCTAACAGGATCTACAGACAATTTCGCACAAAGCCCAAACCTGTTAGTATCAGCCTCTTTTTTATGGTGGGCACGCTGTCCGCCGTTCCGGGGTTGTCATGTACTGCAATCATACTTCTCCCCCTCGGATATTTTTAGGAGCCACCCATGAAGCAAAAACCCGAAGACTGGCTGAATGACGTCCCAGATAATCAGGAAGACGATGATGATGACGAAATTATCTGGGTCAGTAAAAGCGAAATAAAGCGCGATGCTGAAGCGTTAAAAGAACTCGGTGCTGAATTGGTGGATCTGGGCAAAAACGCGCTGGAAAAAATCCCGCTGGACGATGATCTGCGGGCTGCCGTTGAATTAGCGCAGCGCATTAAAAAAGAAGGTCGCCGCCGACAACTGCAACTGATTGGTAAATTGCTGCGCGCCCGCGATCCTGAGCCTATTCAGGCTGCGCTGGATAAACTCAAAAACCGTCACAACCAGCAGGTAGTCGTTTTTCACAAGCTCGAAGCGCTACGCGATCGTCTGATCGCCGAAGGCGATGATGCGATTCCTGATGTTTTAGCGCTTTATCCCCATGCTGATCGCCAGCAGTTACGCTCACTGGTGCGCAACGCGCAAAAAGAGAAAGCGACAAATAAACCACCAAAATCACTCCGGCAGATCTTTCAATACCTGCGAGAGTTGTCAGAAGGTGATGCATAAACATCCCGTCTAGAAGTGACCAACAAAAAACCGCGCCTGTCTGCCAGTGCGCGGTTTTTTGTTGCAACGGTAGAGATTGACCGGTTATGCCGTGCCACCCACCGTGAGGCTTTCCAGCTTCAGCGTCGGCTGACCAACACCGACAGGTAAACTCTGCCCTTCTTTGCCGCATACGCCAACGCCTTTATCCAGCGCCAGATCGTTACCAACCATGGAAATTTGCTGCATGGCTTCAATACCGGAACCAATCAACGTGGCACCTTTTACCGGCGTGCTCACACGGCCATTCTCAATCAGATAAGCTTCTGACGTTGAGAACACAAACTTACCGGACGTAATATCCACCTGACCACCACCGAAGTTTGGCGCGTACAAACCATATTCCACGCTGGCGATAATCTCTTCTGGCGTTGATTGCCCCGCCAGCATATACGTGTTCGTCATACGCGGCATAGGTAAGTGGGCATAAGATTCGCGTCGTCCATTCCCTGTTGGCGCTACGCCCATCAAGCGGGCGTTTAGTTTGTCCTGCATGTAGCCTTTCAAAATGCCGTTCTCAATCAGTACGTTATACTGGCCCGGCACACCTTCATCGTCCATCGCCAATGAGCCACGACGACCCGCTATCGTACCGTCATCCACCACGGTGCAAAGCGCAGACGCCACCGGTTTCCCCATCTGCCCACTAAACACGGAAGTCCCACGGCGGTTGAAATCACCTTCCAGACCGTGCCCAACCGCTTCATGTAACAAGACTCCCGGCCACCCTGAACCTAGAACGACAGGCATCGATCCCGCAGGCGCAGCAATCGCAGACAGATTAACCAACGCCATACGCACCGCTTCTTTTGCCCAAGCTTCCACACGAGGTTCACCATCAACCGTTTCCCAGAAGTAGTGATAGCCACCTCGAGAACCACCACCGCTGGCACCGCGCTCACGTTTACCATCCGACTCAACCAAAACGCTTACTGACAGGCGCACCAGGGGGCGAACATCGGCAGCAAGCGTTCCATCCGTCGCCGCGACCAGCACCAGTTCATACACGCCGGTCAAGCTGGCCGTTACCTCCTGAACACGATTATCCGCAGCGCGGGCGACGGCATCCGCACGTTGCAGCAGCGCAATCTTTTCCTCACGCGTCAGGCTATCGAGCGGATTAAGTTGGGGATATAGCGTTGGATGCGGTACCTCGCCTAGCGTGTGCCGTTTTCCATTGCCTTGTTCACGAACAATACTACGCGCGGCCTGCGCACTTTGATGTAGCGCATTCAGCGTAATTTGATCGGCATAAGCAAACCCCGTTTTTTCGCCATCAATCGCACGGATACCAACACCCTGATCGATATGATATGAGCCGTCCTTAATGATGTGATCTTCCAACACCCACGACTCATGATAGCTGGACTGAAAATACAGGTCGGCATAATCAAGGCGACGCTCATTTAATAACCCCAATATGGAAGAAAGGTCATTAAGGTTCAATTTGTTAGCGGTGAGTAATTGCTCACTGACAAACGACAGACTCATATTTTTTCACTCTTTATTAAATGAAATCAGGTGAACGCACGACGCTAGCCACCCTATCGCTATTCGCTTTTCTTCTTACTCGGCTCGCGTAAGACTTCCTGAATCTTCGGCTGATCGATGCTACCGGAAATGTGGTAACGGATCAGCGAAATCTTGTTCCATAGTGGAGCCAATACCTTACTGGCAGCAAAGACCGCCGCACCGACCACCGGATTGACCGCAAAAGCGGTAGCCACACCCACGGTCGCGGAAATTTCTGGTGCAATGACCGCTTCAATATCGACCTGTCGCTGGACTAAATCAACGTCACCCTTCATGGCAATATCCGCTTCCAGCCCATCAATTAACATATCGTCGGTATGTAACACCCCATCTTTAATCCACGCCGTGCTGCGGATACCATCAAAATAAAAGCCCTTGCCAAAGGTATCGCTAAAGTCAAAGCGAAGCTTGCGCAACAATGCATCAAAGCTGACCAAGCGCAGCAGTTGACCCGCCTGACCTGTTCCCACTTCCGCAATTTCACCTTTTCCTATTCGGGTATGAAGAATCCCGCTCAGGCTAGCGATATCCGGTGACCAAGGGGTTCCACGCCAGTAAAGATCGTAATCTACATCGAACGAGCCAGCACGTAGTGGGGTATTTACGCCGAACCAGTCTGCATTTTGTACCAGACTGTCGCCCGTCAGACGGCCTTTCAATGCGGTGCGCACACCTTCGGCATTTTCCTGCCAGCTGCCGTTTACCGTCAGCCGTGCCTTGCCCGTATCAATCACTCCTTCACTCAGCGTGAGACGGTCGGCCTCTGGCTGTAGCGTTCCCTGAATACGCCCTAAATTCTGTCCGACAATCCAGCATTGCTGGCAATTAAGGTGTAACGCAGGCCAATCCTGAAAGCTGATACTCGGATCATTTAGCGGTGATGTTTTCTCAGCCAGCGCCACCGGGTTAGTGGCTTCATTGCCTTTCCATTGCGGATTGTAGTAAAGATGGCGAATATCGGCACGCCATAGTCCACGATGCGGTATCTCAAGCGTAGCGTCAATTTCACGCCCCAGAGCAACCACTTCGCTACCGTTCAGACGATTTTGGCTGACAATCGATAAATCATGCCACTGTTGCCCCAGCAGTTGCAGCTCCGGTGTACGTAACGTCACTTCTGTCGGGAAGTGGAAACTTCCGCCTACACCGTTACCGCCAACGGATGAACGCGCAGAGGGCAATAACCCAAGCCAACTCTCACCATCCAATGCAGGCAGATCAAGCACTAACGATGAGTTTTCCGGCAATGCAGGTTGCGAATCCGCACCACTTTTCCAACTCCCTCGTGCCAACGTAACGGTATTTCCTTTCAGTAACCACTGGCTGTTGAACCGATGATCTTTGCCAACCAGACCATTCAACGTGAACCCGTGTAAGTCTCCGGTTGCGCCGATCTGTAAAGGTAAACGCTCACCCGCGGCCTTATTTAACGGGCGAGGTAAGTGACTGCTTACTTTTGTGAGATCGGCATTAATATCAACGTTGTAAGTTGTTTTCCCCTTATAGGGTAACGTGATAGCCACCGCACTGCGCCAATCAGCCGCTCCCGAAACCTGACTGGCAAGTGGCTTCGGCATACCTGACACACGAGAGGGATCCCACACACCTTTCAGCCCGACGTTCACCAGAAATGCGTTTTCCTGCTCTTCTGTTGTGAAATCCACCTGCATCGGTTGCCCAAGCCAATGAGCATTTAACGTTTCGCTGCGTAAATTACCGTTATCATAGTGGAAGCGACCCGTGAGATTTTTTACCGTGATGTCCAGTGGATTGACGTATAACTCATTATTATTTAATGCAATGTCTCCACTGGCACGCACATCGTCGCCATCCAGCGGAATATCAAGGTGCAGTGAACCTTTCACCGGGCCAGTAATTTTTAACTCTTCCAGCGCCGCCCCCACGGATGACTTCAGAGGCGTCTGCTGAAAGTAGTGATTCACCTCAGGACCTAGGCCGTCCAGTTCACCCTCTATCAGTAACTTCTCTTTCTGATAATCAGGAATGATCGCGCTGATGTTCTTACCTTCTACCTTGCCTAACCACGCCTGCGGCGCAAACATCCACAGACCGTTATTGACAAAATCGAGGTTAATATCCAACTGAGTTAACGCTGGCCAGCCGGGTTCAAACTCAAATACCGCATTTTTAACCGGCACCCAGACTTCAAATTGCCCTTCATTATGCACATAGGGGAAATGCTGTGGGTTACCGGCAAAAATCAGGGTTGCGTTATCCACCTGTCCACCCTTGAGCGCGCCGCTCAGGTAATCGACTAATTCCTTGCCCATGAAAGGCTCTGGATAGTAACGCCACGCCTCTGCCGCGTCAGTCAGGCGAATACCCGCCAGAATATCCAGTTTGGGTTCACCCGTTTCAGGATGACGATAATGGAAATCACCGTTAGCCCACAGCGATTTGGCCTGAATATCCAGCCCATCACTCCATAATTCCCAACCTTGTGGGTTATTGCGCCAGCCAATTGTGCCTTTCGCCTGACCAACCTCCAGCGGGGCACGAAACATCTCACCATAAGGCAACGTGCTATCGAGCAGTTCGATATCCAACTGTCCCTGTTCAGCGCTCCCCTTCACCGCACCTGAAAAATGATTGATGCCTGGTAAATACGACCATTGTTGCCAACTGACATCCCGCCAGCGCCCCTGAAAACGGCTCTTTTCAGGCTGCTGTAACGGAATATCCAATGCTAACGACTCAAGCGTTCCTTTCGGCTGTAATGACGCCCAACGCGTTTTCAGCGTAGGCGTAGTGGTAGACAACAAAGGCAGCAATGAGGCAATACGTTCCAATTCAAGGTGGGTGGCTCGAATACTCAGTTCTTCCTGATGATCCGGCCCCAACATGGCTTCATTTTTCGGTAGCCAGAGCGCTGATAGCTGGCCTTTCGGCCACGCGACACCATCGGTAGCCACATTCAGCGCAGGAATATCCATCTGCCAGCCATTTTCCTGACGCCTTACATGTAAAGACATCGCTTCAACGCTCATCCGGTGATCGTTTTCATCGTCTTTCCAGGTTGCGGCGCCCTGATTGAGTAACACGTCGCCACCATGGATCATCCCATCCCGCATGTTTAACCAGGCTGCCAGACTGAAATCTGCACTTTCCAACCCGGTATTGTTCTTCATCCAGCGGCTGAGCCAAGGCTTCATGTCAATATTATCTGCCTGTAGATACAGCGTACCGCTATCCAGCAACCCCTGATTATCCTGTAAATCCATTCTTACCTGCACCACACCGTGCTGGCCGTTAAAGCTCGACAGACTGATCTGCCCCTCAGCACGGTGCCGATTATCGGTATTTAACCAGGTTAGTTGTGGAATATGCAGTTCTGCGCGCGCGCCAGAAGGCGTGAGAAAAGAGATACGGCTGTTACGTAGATCAAAATGATCGAACTGACGCAAGAAAAGATCGTTAAGCTTTTCCTGTTCGAATAGAGAACGTGAACGCTCGCCGCCTTGCTCATTCAGTTGCGTATTAATATCAATGCGGGATTGATGGAAAGTCAGATCGCGAAACTGCCAACGTCCGTGCAATAGAGATTGCCACACATCCAGTGCTAGCGTAATTCGTTCAACCTGCCAGGTGGATTCTGGCAACGTGGTCTGAAAATTATCCACTTCAAGCGTCGGGCCAAACGATTCCCAGCGCCCGTTTATCGTCCCAATCTCCAGCGGAACGCCAGAGACAGACTGTGCCCACGCCACCAACTGTGGCCGGAAGTGATCGAGCTGTGGCAGCACCAATCTTAAACCGCTGACTAACAGCGCAACCATCACAATAAGAGTGGCGCCCGTGACGAATAATATTCCGGGCAGTCGCCTCACGTATTTCTCCTTGTTTTCGTTGATGACGACGAGGATTCGCGACTCTCTGACATCATCATCACGATTTACATCATTACTACGTCAAACTGTTCCTGACTATACAAAGGCTCAATCTGTACTTTGACCTGTTTACCGACAAAAATTTCCACTTCAGCCAGTGCATGCGACTCTTCGCTTTTAAGAGCTTCCCCAACGGCAGGCGAGGCGTAAACCAAAAAGCGATCGGTGTCATAAGCATGATGAACGCGCACAATTTCGCGCATGATCTCATAACAAACGCTCTCGACGGTTTTCACCGTACCACGTCCATGGCAGGTTGGGCATTCATGACACAACACATGCTCTATACTCTCACGGGTTCGCTTACGCGTCATCTCCACTAATCCTAGTTGGGAGAAGCCATTAATACTGGTTTTTACCCGATCTTTACTCAGCGCCTGCTCCAGAGAATGCAAAACACGCCGACGATGATCCTCATTATTCATATCAATGAAATCGATAATGATAATGCCACCAAGATTACGCAAACGCAGTTGCCGTGCTATCGCCTGCGTCGCTTCGATGTTGGTGTTAAAAATGGTCTCATCAAGATTACGATGACCAACAAACGCGCCGGTATTGATATCAACGGTCGTCATCGCTTCCGTTTGATCGATAATCAAATACCCACCCGATTTCAACTCGACTTTTCTATCCAGCGAGCGCTGAATTTCATTTTCCACATCAAACAAATCGAAAATCGGCTGTTTACCTGCATAATGTTCCAGCTTACTGGTCATTTCCGGAATATATTCAGCGGTAAACTCCAACAGCGAATCATAAGTAAGCTTGGAGTCAACGCGGATACGATCCAACGCCGCCCCTGCAAAATCACGCAAAATACGTTGGGCTAACGCGACTTCGCCATAGAGCTTATATTTGGTCTGGTTGCGTTTCTTACGCTCCATCACCTTGCCCCATAAGCGTTTCAGAAACGCTGCATCCTGAGATAACTCTTCCTCGCCAATTCCTTCCGCTGCGGTGCGAATAATAAAGCCGCCTTGATCGTCACAATAATCCGCCACCGTCTTTTTTAAACGCTCACGCTCATCTTCACTTTCAATACGCTGCGACACCCCAACGTGTGATGCTCCGGGCATAAAGACCAGATAACGTGATGGCAGTGTAATATCCGTTGTCAAACGGGCCCCTTTGGTACCCAACGGATCTTTGACAACCTGAACCATCAGATCCTGACCCTGACGGACCAACTCGGCGATATCACGGACGTGAAAGTTTTTCTGTTCGTCTCCGGCAACGCACTCCGTATGCGGCATAATATCGGAGGCATGTAAAAAAGCGGCTTTATCCAGCCCGATATCGATAAAAGCCGCCTGCATTCCCGGCAACACGCGGCTCACTCGGCCTTTATATATATTACCGACAATGCCGCGTTTCGCTTCGCGCTCAATATGGATTTCCTGCAGAATGCCACCGTCAATGTAGGCAACCCGTGTTTCTGAAGGCGTGACGTTTACCAGTAACTCAGCAGTCATGTTTTCCTCTTGCCTGTCGCAATGCAGCAAAATTACTGAACAGCTCATGGGTCTCTACCAATGGTAATCCTACCACTGCGTGATAGCTCCCGTTGAGCGACCGGACAAAGCATCCTCCTTTGCCCTGAATGCCATAGGCTCCCGCCTTGTCCATCGGCTCGCCGCTGGCGATATACGTGGCGATATCTTGTTGAGAAAGCGTACGGAATACCACATCGGTTGTGACCAACATCGTCAGGGAATCCTTTCTGTCGGCCATTGCCACCGCCGTCATCACCTGATGCTGTTGTCCAGAAAGCATCGTCAGCATGCGATCCGCATGCTGCGCATCATGAGGTTTTTCCAACACTTGTCCGTTCAATACCACGATGGTATCCGCACCAAGCACTGGCACATCGTCAGGCGCAGCCAATACACCCGCTACCGCTTTTTCATATGCTAATCGACGAACATAGGTTTCTGCCGTTTCATCAGGCAAACGCTGTTCTTCCACCGAAGTATTTAGCACGGCAAAAGGGATATTCAGCAGCGATAACAATTCCCTGCGGCGCGGCGATGCGGATGCCAGATAAAGCTGAATCATGATTAACCTTTTATTGCACAGTAAACTGGCGACGTATCTTGCGCATCAGCAGGAACAACCACGGCCACAAAACACCGTCAACCACACTATTCCAAAATGTTTCTGGTCTGAATGAAACATTTATCACCAAAAATTCAGCCCAAAAGACAATCAAATCCATCAATAACGACAACAACATGACAATCAGCGCCTGTTGCCATAATGCCATATTCCTGAAAAGCTGAAATTTAAATGCCACTAAATACGCAACAATACTAAGCGCCAGCGCACGGACGCCCAATGTCGACCCTAAAATCAGATCCATCACCATGCCGAGCATGAATCCAGTGCCCACATTAACCCGATGCGGCAACGCCATCACCCAATAAATCAAAAACAACGTGAGCCAGGAAGGTCGATAGACGTAGATTTCATCCGGCCACGGCATAATCTGCAACACCATGGCGATTAAAAATGAGAGCCAAATAATCCAGTTGCCATGTCTGCGGTAACGGTTCATTGCTGGCCTCCCGATTGACCTGGAGCAGGCGTATTGAGCGGCGGTGGCGGTGGCCCCATTTCATCTGGAGACGGCAACACCTGCGGCATCATTTGCATCAACCGCTCATTGGCAACACGGTGAACCTCTCCCGGCGGTAACGCGGTGCTGTTATTTCTGTCTACGCCCCATAGCAATAACAGATAACGTAAACGCTGCAATCCGGCCGTCGGGCGAGCCTGAATAATGGTATAAGCTCGCTGAGTATCCACTTTTACCGACGACACAACGGCAACCGGGTACCCCTCGGGAAAACGTCCGCCTAATCCTGACGTCACTAACACATCGCCAACACGAATATCCGTATTATTGGGTAGATGCTCAAGTTGCAGGTCATCGGTGCAGCTATTCCCTGCGGCAATTACGCGAATATCATTGCGCAGCACCTGAATCGGCAACGCGTGGGAAACGTCACAAATCAATAACACCCGGCTGGTGAGTTGCCCTACCGCAACAACCTGTCCTACCACACCTTTATCGCTGATAACCGGCTGGCCTTCATACACGCCGTTCGTTAGCCCCTTATCAATAACGACCTGATCGCTGTAAGGGTCGGTTCCCGCAGAAATAACCTGCGTCACCATTTTCTGTTCGTCCTGACGTAACGGCGAGCCCAGAAGCTCACGTAAGCGAGCGTTTTCCTGCTTAAGCTGCCCCAACAGCAGTAAATCGCTGTTCTTCATCAGTAATTCCTGACGAAGCGCTGTATTTTCAACCCCAAGTTGTTCGCGGGTAGCTAAAGATGCAGAAACATTATCCAGCACCTCGCGTGGACCATTAGCCAGGAAATAAAAAGGGCTGACCGCCGTATCCATGTACGTCCTGATTTTAGTGAACGTGCCGAGCCGACTGTCAGCAATCATCACAGACATCGCGGTAACCACAGCGAGAAAAAGTCGTAACTGCAGGGAAGGCCCCCTGCTAAAAATCGGCTTCATAAAATTCGTGTATTCCTCGGCAGCAATCTCAAATTGCCAACGGCACTTTTCAACATCGCCATGCGATGGCCCGCAAGGAGAGTTTCATGAGTAAAGCATGGTCACATCGCAACAGCCCGGAGGATAGTTGACAGAAAAAACCTAGCATATGAAATCGTCAGAAGGCGATGTTGTATAACGTAACGCATTTCTCGACAAAGCAGGTGTCATGATAAACCATACAAAAAAAGGGCGACCTCACGGGATGAAAAACATACGCCTTCATCCATATGGTCCCCCTTTTTATTCGCTGGATTATTCTTCGCTGAACAAATCGCCGCCATGCATGTCGATCATTTCCAACGCTTTACCGCCACCACGAGCCACACAGGTCAGTGGATCTTCGGCGACAACAACCGGAATGCCAGTTTCTTCCATCAGCAAACGATCAAGGTTACGCAAAAGTGCGCCACCGCCCGTCAGCACCATACCACGTTCAGAAATATCAGACGCCAATTCCGGTGGGCACTGTTCCAACGCCACCATCACCGCGCTAACGATGCCGGTCAACGGTTCCTGCAATGCTTCCAGAATTTCATTCGAATTCAGATTAAAACCACGTGGTACACCTTCGGCCAGATTACGACCACGCACTTCAATCTCAAGCACTTCATCGCCCGGATACGCCGAGCCAATCTCATGTTTGATGCGTTCTGCCGTCGCTTCACCGATCAATGAACCATAGTTACGACGAACATAGTTGATGATCGCTTCATCGAAGCGGTCACCACCAATACGCACAGAGGAAGAATAGACGACGCCGTTCAAAGAAATAACGGCCACTTCCGTCGTACCACCGCCGATATCCACCACCATAGATCCCGTGGCTTCAGAAACCGGCAAGCCCGCACCAATTGCAGCAGCCATAGGTTCTTCAATCAAGAAGACCTCACGCGCCCCTGCGCCTTGCGCAGATTCGCGAATCGCACGGCGTTCTACCTGCGTTGCGCCAACAGGCACACACACCAACACTCGCGGACTTGGACGCATAAAGCTATTGCTATGAACTTGCTTAATAAAGTGCTGCAACATTTTCTCTGTCACGAAGAAGTCGGCGATAACGCCGTCCTTCATCGGGCGAATAGCCGCGATATTACCAGGTGTTCGACCCAGCATCTGCTTAGCATCATGTCCGACAGCGGCAACACTTTTGGGTGAGCCAGCCCGATCCTGGCGAATAGCGACCACGGAAGGCTCATTCAATACGATGCCCTGCCCTTTAACATAAATCAGGGTATTGGCGGTACCCAGGTCGATGGACAAGTCGTTGGAAAACATGCCACGAAATTTCTTAAACATAACTAAAGGATAATCCTGCAAGCTGGGGGCGAAAAATAAATCCGCCTACTTTACCAACCACACGAAGCAGCGACAAGGCACGAAAACGCTCTGCTTCGGTGAAAAAAGTCTGTGTTGTACGATCGGCTTTTAAAAGGATCCCGCATGCTGCGGCCTCTCCCTTAAGCAGTAGGCTAGATTATCGCGTTCCGCCTGGCTGAATTGTACGAACACAGGACATAAAATCTAACATTTAATCGGATTGCCACTAACGTAAGCACACACTAACCGATTCAACAACTGACTCATTCTACGTCAATTTAATCAGGACGTTTACACTAAACACGATAGCGCGGTGAATATTTTTTCAACTCATCCCCTACCGGAAGAGAAGTGGCAAAAAAATCACCCTGCCCACCGTAAACACCTTTATCCAACAACGTTCGCCACTCTTCTTTTGTACGAACGCCTGCAGCAAAAACGGTTGTCTGCGTACCTTTGCAGGCTTCTGTCAGACTTTGAACAAATAACTGATTTTCCGGACGGCGATCGAGACTACGCACCAGCCCCGGATGAAGCTTAATGATCTCCACGGGTAACGACTTGATATAAGTCGTACTGACCAATGTTAATCCTGCTTGCGTGACAGCAAGACGACATCCCAAGCCCAGTAACAATTTTAAAACCGGACGCAGGCGGCCGATATATTGACAAACATCCGCCTCTGCAAGTTCAAATAAAATGTGCTGCCGCTGTTTTTTCGGACATTGCATTAATGTTTCACGTAACCAGCGGATAAAGGGCTTTTGCAACAGCGAGTCGACGCTAACCGGCATCGCCAGCGTTTCTTCGGGCCAACGCGCTGACAAGACTAAAATGCGAGAGACAAGCTGCCGATCATAACTGGAGGTCAACCCCAGTTGCTGAACCAACGGCATATATTCCGCCGCGAGCAATTCCTGTTCACCATCATAGATGCGCCCCATCATCTCACGGTGGTGTACCTTATTTTCCCGCGTCACGGCCGGTTTTTGATATAACCTCGGGCCACCTCTTACCAGCGTTTGCTCCAGTAACGTTCGCCACTTCACACTGCCACGGCCTTTATCCGATACGTGTCGATCAAAGACGCACCAGCCATTGCCTCCCTGTAACACCGCGTTACGCGTCGCGTCTTCTACACTTTCCATCACCTGCTCGGTACTTTGCCCGCTACGATAAGCACAAATACCAATATGCAGAATATCGTCACGATCAATTAGTGGCGTAACAGGAAGAATATCGATGGCTTTAATTAACTGGGCCGCAATATTATCAGCATCTTTCAGGGCTCGGTGCGGTAATAACACGGTAAAATCGTTATCGAAATAACGCGCTAACAGAGCCGCCGGATAACGCATGACAAAAGTCGACAACAGGTTAACCAGCATATTCCTGTATTCTGACAATTCACCGTTATAACCATGAATATCTTGTAGCGTTTCAAAATCCGGAACCCGGATCATCATGACGATACCGTGAGTACCGACATCTTCAGCATCTTCCAGTTGGGTTGCCAACTGATTGTCGAAGAATAAGCGATTATTGAGCCCGGTTTCTGCATCCTGAGCAGCAAATGCACGAATCAACGTATCGACACGACTACGCTCTTCGCGTGCGGCCGTTAAGTCAGATAGCAGTAGATCGATAGCACCGCTGGCGTTAACGGGCCATTCTCGTACCGATCCCTGCGTAATTGATTCCCGCTCACCGTTGAGAATGCGGCGTGCTCGCCTTTCCAGCTCTTCTTGCCCGACGGTGTGGCGGCGTAACCACCGGGTAGATAAATAGAGGACGGATACCATCAACACGATAGCCAAAAGTACGAATAATATTGGCATCAAAACATAAGGCGTCCCCATCAAAGGGGAATTACGATGAGTCGCCACCACCGTCGTGTCCATATGATTCACTAAGGCAAATTGGCTATCGCGATAAAAATAATGATAGCGATCTTCTACCTCAGATAACCGAGCTGAATACAGCACCGAGTCTGCATTCGTAATTTTCAGCGCAACGATATCCGTCGTTTTCATCATCGCCGGTAGCCAAAATTGGAGGCTCTCAGGTGACTGCACGGATAATGCCCGATCGATGCTGGAAACCACCTCTCTCATCTGTTGCGACATTCGATGCTGACTATAATAAAACAGGCTGGCCAGACTGCTGGAAAGCAGTAAAACAACCGCTAATGCTGTCAGGAGCGTCATGAGTATAGAGAGTCTGGTCGTTAATCCCATCCCTGTGTCCTATTTTCCAGATAATGCCGTTTCTGAAAGTGTATTGCTTTTACCCGTTCGCGTACTACCTGTTACAAATATAGCTGCTAGGCTGTGTCCCTTAGTCGATTTTGATAGAATAATGCTCTGATTTCTCATGTAGACACCGCATGGTACGCTGATTTCACCTTTACCTCTCCCAGAACACTCGCAAAAAGTCGACCATCCCTACGTAGAACACCGTAAGGTTATTTGGGGACAGGATTCCGGTTTTCCCCGGACAATACTCAAACAATGAATCTGGCGCACTAATTGCATCTTTCTGAATATGTTTTTTCAGGAGAGACAGCGATGGTAGCGGAGCCTTCAACGACGATTCGATTTTTACTTGCCTCGCGCCAATGTGAGCTGAACAGCCTGCGCTACCTGCTGCAAAGTGGTGAACTGGTGGGGAAAATCAGCCAGCTTGTGCATCTATTGCAGCGTGAACGAGGAACAGCCAACCTGTTTCTGTGTTCTGACGGCCGACTTTTCGCCGATGAACTGGTGCTGCGTGAGAAAGACGCGCAGGCGGCACAGGCGCACCTGATGACGCATTTGGCTGGGTTAGAAAAAATGACGGCGGAATTGCCGCAGGCGAGCCGCCTATTCAGCCGTGTCGCCAGCGTGGTCTATGCGCTGAGCCAGCTACCCGCGCTGCGTCAGCAAATTCACCAACGTTTGCTACCTCAACCGCAGGCGATGACATTTTTCAACGATATTGTTCGTAATCTGCTGGCATTGGTTTTTGAAGTCTCGGACACGGCGGCCGATCCGGGCATTTCCCGCGCACTGATTGCCATGTTCAGTTTTATGCAGGGGAAAGAACTGGCAGGACAGGAGCGTGCGGTTGGCGCAGCGGCCTATGGGGCGGGCAGTGTCGATGAGAAAACCCGACAAAAGCTGCTGGATTTGATTGAACGGCAGGAGCGCTGTTTCGATACCTTTCTGAGTTTTAGCGATGAAGAAAACCAGCAGCGCTGGAATGCTATCGCGATAGACAGCGAATTTGAGCGTCTCCGCCGCATTGTGTGCACTCGCAGCCCAATAGAAAAGCTATCGGAAGCCGATAGCCTGCACTGGTTTTCGATTGCTACGCAGCGCATTGATGAAATGAAGCAGATGGAAGATGAGCTGGAGCAGACGCTGATGCAGCGCTGCCGTACCCGTATTGCGGCTGCTGAGAAAGCATGCAGCGATCAGCGGGCGGATCTCGAAGATCTGATGGCGCAGCAGGAGAAGGACGCTCCCGGCTATTCGATATTTATCACCGGTCACGATGTGGAAGGGCAAAACGCTCCTCCCGGTTGGCTGCATAGCGATGGCGTCAGCCCACAACTGGGACGATCGCTGCTATCGCTGGTGCAACAACAGTCTCGGCGCTTACAGGCGCAGGATCATGAATTAGCTGCGCTGCGAGCCACATTGAACGAAAGAAAACAGATCGATCGCGCAAAAGGCTTACTGATGCAGCACCGTGGATTAAGCGAAGAAGAGGCCTACAAAACCCTGCGCCGCATGGCGATGAGCCAGAATAAAAAGCTGATCGACATCGCCACCGCTATGCTCGCGGTAGCCGATGTATTCGATGATACCCCTTAAGAGGTATATGCACATGAACTGTGCGTGTTCTGCCAGTTGGCGGTGCAATTGTTCCCCTTGTTTTCTTCAAACGTAGAATATATTCGCTAAACGTAGAATATATTCGCTTGGTGAAAATTTCGTGCGCGATAAATTTTGGCATAAATATGTTCGTATAGTTGACGCGCCCGACACGGGGCGCTCAGTCGCCGCCGCCCCGTGACCCGAGGCTTTTCGCGGAAATAACGTCGCTACGCGATACCTTCAGAAAAAAACAGGCTCTTAACGGACCGCCGTTGACGCGCTCCCTGCGCGGCAACAGCTTTCGCGGCGTCCTTGCCGCTCATCCTGAGCCTATTTTTTTCTTCAGCGTTATTTACGCTCCTAGCAACAAAAATATCGCTCTTGGCATAAACCTTGCTTTAACTTATTAGCAACAACTAAGCATTCATAATGCGTTTCGGACCAACGGCGGTGCGGAAGGTGTTAACCGGACAACGGCGTTCATAAGCGTGCAGATTCTGCATGGGCTTGTGGACGTCGTTTTTGTTTTTTACCGCCTGAAAAGGTGTTTTGCTCAAAGGTATCGTTGATGAGTGATTCAAAAACCAAAAGCATGACCGTCTCTCGCCGCCAGTTTCTGTTGGGGAGTGCTGCGCTGGGAGGCAGCCTGATGCTGCCAGGGCTGATGAATAGCGCATGGGCCGCAGGTTCCGACGCCCCGGAGAAAAAGGAAATCCGGGTTGGCTTTATCCCGTTGACGGACTGCGCCTCGGTCGTGATGGCAGCAGTAAAAGGCTTCGATAAGAAATACGGCATCACGATTGTTCCCAGCAAAGAAGCCAGTTGGGCGGCGGTACGCGACAAGCTGGTGTCGGGTGAATTGGATGCGGCCCACATTCTTTATGGTCAGTTGTACGGCCTGCAAATGGGGCTGTCTGGCTCGCAGAGCAACATGGCGGCACTGATGACGCTCAATCAGAACGGTCAGGGGATCACGCTGGCGAACCAGTTGCGTGACGCCAACGTTACAGATCTCGCCGCGCTACAGAAGTATGTCGCCGCCAGCCCGGCAGGCACCTACACCTTCGCACAAACCTTTCCTACCGGCACACATGCCATGTGGCTCTACTACTGGCTGGCTTCTGCCGGGATCCACCCGCTGAACGACGTGCGCACCGTGGTGGTACCACCGCCGCAGATGGTGATGAACATGAAGATTGGCAACATGGTGGGCTACTGCGTCGGCGAGCCGTGGAACCAGCGTGCTATCAGCGAAAAAATCGGCTTTACCGCCGCCACCTCGCAAGACATCTGGCCGGATCACCCTGAAAAAGTGTTGGGTACCCGCGCTGATTGGGCGAACGCCAACCCCAATAGCGCCCGGGCACTGACCGCCGCGATCCTCGACACGTCACGCTGGATTGACACATCGGACGATAACCGCCGCGAAACGGCAGGCATCGTTGCCGGACGCGCCTACATCAATGCCAAAGAAGACACTATCGTCGGACGTATGCTGGGCCAGTACGAAAACGGACTGGGGAAAAACTGGAAAGACGAACACGCGATGCGTTTCTACCACGACGGTTCCGTGAATTACCCGTACCTGTCCGACGGCATGTGGTTCCTCACCCAACACAAACGCTGGGGCCTTCTCACCGAGGAGCCGGACTATCTGGCTGTCGCTAAGCAGGTTAACCGCATTGATATCTACAAGCAGGCCGTCGAAGCCGTGGGGAATATACCGTTGCCTGGTAGCGACATGCGCAGCAGCGTGCTTATCGATGGCGTCCGTTGGGACGGCAGCGATCCGGTGGGTTATGCCAACAGTTTTAGCGTGAAGAAATAAGCGAGGTTGATGATGACAAACCAGGCCAAAATCATTCCTATTGTCGCGGATAACGCCACTGATACCGTGCACAGCGCTGAAATTATGCCGCTGCCAACCAAACCGGCGATGCTGGAAAAAGCACCGACAGCGCCTACTTTCACCTACCGACCACGGCTGCGTAAGCTGTTTCAGTCACTTTTCCCAGCGGTACTCGGGCTAGGGCTGCTGATTACCGTTTGGCAGGTTGCCGCACTCAACAGCGAGAACTTCCCGACGCCGTGGACAACCTGGCTTGCGGCGCTCAGCCTCTTCGCCGATCCGTTTTATATCGCCGGGCCAAACGATCAGGGCATCGGCTGGAACGTATTGGCCTCACTGCAACGTGTTGGTATCGGCTTTGGGCTGGCGGCGCTGGTCGGCATTCCCACCGGTTTCCTGATTGGGCGTTTTACCTTTCTGGCTAACATGCTCAACCCGATCATTTCTCTGCTGCGCCCGGTTAGTCCGCTGGCCTGGCTGCCTATCGGCCTGCTGCTGTTTCAGCGTGCCGAACCGGCATCCAGTTGGACCATTTTTATTTGCTCCATCTGGCCGATGATCCTCAACACTGCCGAAGGCGTGCGCCACATCCCGCAGGATTACCTGAACGTGGCGCGGGTGCTGAAACTCTCCGAGTTCACCATCATGCGCAAAATTCTGCTGCCTGCGGTGTTGCCTAACGTATTGACCGGCGTGCGCTTATCGATTGGCGTCGCCTGGCTGGTGATTGTGGCAGCCGAGATGCTGACGGGCGGTGTCGGTATCGGTTTCTGGATTTGGAATGAGTGGAACAACCTGAATGTGGAAAACATCATCATCGCCATCGTGGTGATTGGCGTTATCGGTCTGCTGCTGGAGCAGGGACTGGTGTGGATTGCTAACCGTTTCAGCTATGACAACCGCTAAGGAGCCGACGATGCGTACAACACCCATTATTCAAGTGCAGCAGGTGAGCCAGCGTTTCAATACCGCCAGCGGTGAGTTTCTGGCGCTCGATCAGGTGAGTTTCGACATTCACACCGGGGAGACGATCAGCCTGATTGGCCATTCCGGCTGCGGCAAATCTACGTTATTGAACCTGATCGCCGGTTTGACGCTGCCGAGCAGCGGTGGCCTGCTGTGTGACAATCGTGAAATCGACGGACCGGGGCCGGAGCGCGGCGTGGTGTTTCAGAACCACTCGCTGCTGCCATGGCTGACCACCTACGAAAACGTGGCGCTGGCAGTACGTCAGGTATTTCGCGGGCAGATGAACAAGCACGAGATGCACGAATGGATTACCCACAATCTGGAACTGGTGCACATGGGGCATGCGCTGAACAAGCGGCCGAATGAAATCTCCGGCGGAATGAAGCAGCGTGTGGGGATTGCCCGTGCACTGGCTATGAAGCCGAAAGTGCTGCTGATGGATGAACCCTTCGGCGCGCTGGATGCGCTGACCCGTGCGCACCTTCAGGATGCGGTGATGGAGATTCAGCAGCGTTTGCAAACCACGATTGTGCTGATTACGCACGACGTAGACGAGGCGGTACTGCTGTCGGATCGCGTGCTGATGATGACGAACGGCCCGGCAGCGACGGTGGGGGAAATCATGACGGTCGGACTGGAACGTCCGCGTTCACGTGTCGCACTGGCTGACGATCCGCGCTACCACCACTATCGCCAGCAGGTGCTGCATTTCTTATATGAAAAACAGCCGAAAGCAGCCTGACATCGAGATCGGAACGATGATGAAACCGCATCTGATTGTGATTGGTAACGGGATGGCGAGTGCGAGATTTGTCGATACGCTGTGCCAGCTGGCTGCGACGCGCTACCGCATCACGGTGATTGGCGATGAGCCCCACGCCAGCTACAACCGCATTATGCTGTCGCCGGTATTGGGCGGTGAAAAGGCGTTTACAGATACCGTGCTGATGCCTGCAACTATCGACGACGATGCAGCGCTGCCGGTAAACACGCTACTGGGTGAGCGGGTAACCCATATCGATCGCCGGCAGCGTGAGGTGACAACGACGCAACGGCAACTGCATTACGATCATCTGGTGCTGGCGACCGGATCCACGCCGTTTATGCCACCGATGCCCGGTATCGATTTGGCGGGGGTGTGCGGTTTTCGCACGCTGGATGACGTTGAATTGATGCTGGCGACGATTCGTCGATCCGTTCCCACAGTGGTCATTGGCGGCGGTTTGCTCGGCATTGAAGCGGCGGCAGCGCTGAAACTGCGCGGTGCCGACGTCACCTTATTGCACCGCAACCCGATTCTGATGGAGCGTCAACTGGATGCGACGGCGAGCGAGCTGTTGTGCGACAGCCTGCGTGAGCGCGGCATTGTCTGTGAGACGAATGTACAGATTGTTGCACTGCATGGCGATGAACACGGTGTGACAGCGGTCGAACTGGCGGATGGCCGCACTCTCTCTGCTGGACTGGTGGTGGTGACGGCAGGCGTGATCCCTGCCAGCCAATTGGCACGCGAGTGTGGCTTGCCCTGTAACCGTGGCGTGCTGGTGGATGGGCAACTGCAAACTGCCGACCCGTACATCAGCGCGATTGGCGAGTGTTGTGAACTCAATGGCGAAACCTTCGGGCTGGTTGCTCCGTGTTTCGCCCATGCCACGCTGGTGGCACAACGCCTGGCCGGACTCACACCGAAAGACTATCAGCGTGAACAGGCGGCGACACGGCTGAAAGTCACAGGAATTGGCGTGGTCAGCGGCGGCGATATTAACGTGGCACCCGATGATGAGGTGTACACCCTGTTTGATCCACAGACGCAGCACTACCGTCGTCTGCTGGTTCGCGACGGTCGGCTGAGCGGTGTCCTGCTGTATGGCGACACCGATGACAGTCAGCGTCTGCTGGCCGCAATGGAGAACACGACTGAAGGCAAGATGCTTCCGCCTGCCTCGCTGCTTTTCGGCCTTTCTTCCCCTGATTCTGACCCACAGCCTGAAGCTGTAAGGATTCCTGTCATGAGCAAACCTATTTTGGTTGTCGTCGGCCACGGTATGGTCGGCCACTATTTTCTTGAACAACTGGTTGAGCGTGACCTGCATCAGCATTACCACATTGTCGTATTCGGTGAAGAACGGCATGAAGCCTATGACCGCGTTCACCTCTCCGAGTATTTTTCCGGCCGCAGCGCTGCTTCGTTGTCACTGGTAAAAGATGGCTTTTTTGCCGAGAGCGGCATTGAGCTGCGCAGCGCCAGCGAGATCGTGGCTATCGATCGTGAACGTCAGTGCGTCTGCGATGCACAGGGCCGAGAAACCGCCTACGACAAGCTGGTGCTGGCGACCGGCTCTTATGCGTTTGTTCCGCCGATTCCCGGCAACACGCGCCCCGGCTGTTTGGTGTATCGCACGCTGGACGATCTGGACGCGATTGCGGCACAGGCGAAAAAGGGCAAGTCTGGCGTGGTAATTGGCGGCGGTCTACTGGGGCTGGAGGCGGCAAACGCGCTGCGTCAGTTGGGGCTGGATACCCATGTGGTGGAGTTTGCGCCGCGCCTGATGGCGGTGCAGCTGGATGACGGCGGTGCCGCTATGCTGCGCCGCAAAATTGAAGCGCTGGGCGTACAGATTCATCTCAGCAAAGAAACGCGTGAGATCACCGACGGCGAGCAGGCGCTACATCGGCTCTGCTTTGCCGACGGCAGCGTGTTGGAAACCGATTTGGTGCTGTTTTCCGCCGGGATTCGTCCACGTGACAAACTGGCAGATAGCTGTGATTTAGAGAAAGGGCCGCGCGGCGGCATTGTCATTGACGACCATTGCCAGACCTCGGATGACGCGATTTTCGCCATAGGCGAATGTGCGCTGTGGAAAGGACAGATTTTCGGGCTGGTAGCACCGGGCTACCAGATGGCGCGCAGCGTGGCGGATACGCTGGCGCAGCGCGATACTGCATTTACTGGTGCAGACATGAGTACCAAATTGAAGCTGTTGGGCGTAGAAGTGGCTTCGATTGGTGATGCGCACGGCCGCACGGCGGGAAGCCAAAGCTACCAGTGGACGGATGGCCCAAATGAGATCTACAAGAAAATTGTCGTCTCTGCCGACGGCAAACATTTGCTGGGTGCGGTACTGATTGGTGACAGTAGCGATTACAGTACGCTGCTGCAAATGATGCTCAACGATATGCCGTTGCCCGCACAGCCGGAAGGGCTGATTTTGCCCGCGCGTTCCGGTGATGCGCCGAAAGGATTGGGCGTGGCGGCATTACCCGCTAGCGCACAGATTTGCTCCTGTCATAACGTCAGCAAAGGCGATATCTCGGCGACGGTGGCAGGTGGGTGCGGCGAACTGGGTGCGCTGAAAACCTGCACCAAAGCGGGGACGGGCTGCGGTGGCTGTGTGCCTTTGCTTAAGCAGGTAATGGAGTACGAACTGACGCAACTGGGCGTCGAAGTGAAGAAAGATATTTGTGAGCATTTCGCCTATTCGCGTCAGGAGCTGTATCACCTGATTCGCGTGCATGAAATCCGCTCGTTCGACAGCCTTCTTGAGCGTTACGGCCATGGTTTGGGCTGCGAAGTGTGTAAGCCGCTGGTGGGGTCGATGCTGGCGTCCTGCTGGAATGACTACCTGCTGCAACCGCAACATCTGCCGTTGCAGGATACCAACGATCGTTTCTTCGCCAATATCCAAAAAGATGGCACCTATTCTGTCGTGCCGCGTGTGCCGGCGGGAGAAATTACGCCGGAAGGCCTGATCGCTATCGGTCAGGTGGCGCAGCGCTATAAGCTGTACACCAAGATCACCGGCGGTCAGCGGGTGGATTTATTCGGTGCTCGCTTAGAGCAGCTTCCAGCGATCTGGCGTGAGCTGATCGACGCCGGATTTGAAACCGGTCATGCCTACGGCAAATCGCTGCGTACCGTGAAATCCTGCGTGGGATCGACCTGGTGCCGCTACGGCGTGCAGGATTCCACTGGGCTGGCGATTCAACTGGAGCACCGTTACAAGGGGCTGCGCTCGCCGCATAAAGTCAAAATGGCGGTTTCCGGCTGTACCCGTGAATGTGCAGAAGCGCAGAGCAAGGATATCGGTGTGATTGCCACTGATAAAGGCTGGAACCTTTACGTGTGCGGCAACGGCGGTATGAAACCGCGTCATGCGGATCTCTTCGCCAGCGATCTGGATACAGAAACCCTGCTGCGTACTATCGATCGGGTCTTGATGTTCTATATCCGCACTGGCGATCGTCTCCAGCGTACCAGCACCTGGATGGATAATCTGGAAGGCGGTATCGATTATCTGCGTCAGGTGATTCTCGAAGATAGCCTGAATATCGGCGAAGAATTAGATAAAGAGATGCAGCGCGTGGTGAATGCTTACCAGTGCGAATGGCAAACCACGCTGGAAAGCCCGGAACGTCTGGCACTGTTCCGTGGCTTCCTGAACAGCGATAGCCCGGATGAAGCGGTGGTGATGGTGCCTGAGCGCGGGCAGATCCGTCCGGCACAGGAGCATGAAAAAACGGCATCAACAGAGCCGGTTGCCCTGAAACCCGCCGCGCATGAAGCGGAGTGGGTACAAGTGGCGACGCTGGGGGATATTCCACTCCATACCGGTATGGCGGCGCGTCTCGGACAGCAGCAGATTGCGTTGTTCCATCTGCCGGGTAGCGAGCAGCAGGTCTACGCGTTAGAAAACCACGAACCGGGCAGCGGGGCGAATGTTCTGTCCCGTGGGTTGATCGGCGATGTGGCGGGCGAACCGGTGGTAATTTCTCCGCTGTACAAAAAACGCTTCAAGCTGCGGGATGGCGTGAGTCCGGATGACAGCGCACTATACGTGCGCGCCTGGCCGGTGCGCGTGGAAGCCGGTGAAATTTGGGTATGCCGTCAACCGCTGGCTGTACCTGAAAACATCGCGTTGGCTGACTCTGCGATGGCGAAAGCATCATGAACGCGCGAGTCTGTCGGACAACCTGCCCGTATTGTGGCGTCGGCTGTGGCGTGCTGGCAGAACACGATGGGCAAGGTGCGGTAAAGATCAGCGGGGATCCCGCACATCCGGCGAATTTGGGTCGTCTGTGCGTCAAAGGCTCCGCGCTGGGAGAAACGCTGGATTTGAAAGGTCGCCTGCTGTGGCCTCTAGTGGAAGGGCGTCGCGTGAGCTGGGAGCAGGCGCTCGATACGGTGGCCGAACGGCTGCTGGCGACCATGCAGCAACACGGCCCGCAGTCGGTGGCGTTTTATGGTTCAGGCCAGCTACTGACGGAAGATTACTACGTCGCTAACAAGCTGATGAAGGGCTTCATTGGCGTCGCCAATATGGATACCAATTCGCGCCTGTGCATGGCGTCTGCGGTGATTGGCTACAAACGCGGGCTGGGGGCTGATGCCGTTCCCTGTAGTTATGAAGATATCGAGCAGGCGGATGTGGTGGTTTTAGTGGGGTCCAATACCGCCTGGGCGCATCCGGTGGTGTATCAGCGACTGGTGCAGGCGAAACAGCAGCGGCCGCAGATGCAGGTGGTGGTGATTGATCCTCGACGTACCGCAACCTGCGATATCGCCGATCTGCATTTACCGCTGCAACCCGGCAGCGATGCGGGGTTGTTTAACGGCCTGCTGCATTGGATTGCTCAAGATTCGCGTACCAATATTGCCGAATCGGCCGAGCGTTTTTCCGGCGTGGAAGCGGCATTGCAGTCAGCACAGACATGGTCGGTGGCACAGGTGGCGGATTTCTGTCAGTTGGATGAAACCGATATCGCACGTTTCTACCACCTGTTTAGCACGAGCGAAAAGGTGGTGACGCTCTATTCACAGGGCATTAATCAGTCGTCCTCGGGCAGCGATAAATGTAATGCGATTATCAATGCCCATCTGCTGAGCGGCAAAATCGGCGTGCCGGGTTCTGGCCCTTTTTCGATAACCGGACAGCCCAACGCGATGGGCGGGCGGGAAGTTGGCGGGTTAGCCAATCAGCTCGCCAGCCACATGGGGTTTACGCCGCAGGATATCGAGCGTGTTGGTCGTTTCTGGCAGAGCGATAACGTCGCGACACAGCCTGGCCTGAATGCCGTAGACCTGTTCCGTGCGATTGAGTGTGGCGAGGTTAAAGCGGTATGGGTGATGGGTACCAACCCGGTGGTATCGATGCCGGATGCGGATCGGGTGAAACAAGCGCTGGAGCGCTGTCCGCTGGTGATCGTCTCCGAAGTGATGCGTCATACCGATACCGCAGAAACCGCCGATATCTTACTCCCCGCACTGGGCTGGGGGGAAAAAGACGGCACGGTGACTAATTCCGAACGCCGGTTGTCTCGTCAGCGTGCCTTTCTATCTGCGCCGGGGGAAGCCAAAGCCGACTGGTGGATTCTGAGCCAGGTGGCGCAGCGTATGGGGTTTGCCGCAGCATTTTCCTATCAGCATCCGGCGGACATCTTTCGTGAACATGCGGCGCTATCCGGTTTTGAGAATAACGGCAGCCGGGCGTTTGATATCAGCGGGCTGGCGACGCTCAGTAATCAAGAGTGGCAGCAGATGGAACCAATACAGTGGCCGGTGAATACGACATTCCCGAACGGACGCGCCCGACTGGGTGACGATGGCCGATTCTGGCATGCCGATGGCAAAGCGCATCTGGTGGCGGTAACGCCGTCGCTGCCGCAAAGCCCGTGGAGCGCGGCGTATCCGCTGGTGCTGAATACCGGGCGTATTCGCGATCAGTGGCACACCATGACGCGCACGGGCAAAGCGGCTCGGCTGATGCGTCATATCAGTGAACCTTACTGCGAACTGCACCCACAGGATGCACAGACGCATGATATTCAGGCCGGTGATTTAGTACGTCTGTCGTCGGTGCACGGCTGGATGCTGGCGCGAGCGCGGCTCGATGCCGGGCAGGCGCGCGGCAGCGTGTTTGTACCGATGCACTGGAATCAGCAGTTCAGCGCTCAGGCGCGGGCTGACAGTTTAGTCGCCCCCATAACCGATCCCCATTCTGGTCAGCCGGAAAGCAAACACAGTCGGGTGCGTGTCCAACCCTGGCATACCGCCTGGCAGGCCACGCTATTTTTTGCCAGCGAACCGGTTTCAGCGTCATTGCCCGAAGAGCATGACGTTCTGCCACCGCCTGCGACCTATTGGAGCAAGATCCCCCATGAGGGCGTGACGCAGTACCTGTTTGCCGACCGCATGCCGATAGACGACTGGCAGGCGTGGCTAGCGGAACACTACGGGCTGGAGGGTATGCAGTGTCAGGTTGCACAGGGTAACGGCATATTTCATCTGATTGGCTGGCGTGATGGCCGTGTCGTGGTTGCCTGCTATGTCAGCGCACAGGCGCTGCATATTGATTACGATGCGGTGCGTCAAGCATTTATCCATCCACCGCAGCTACCACACGAGCGCCACGCGCTGTTGGCGGGTCAGGCTCCACAGGGACAGAAGAAGCAAGGCGCAACGATTTGCAGTTGCTACAGCGTCGGCGAAGAAATCATTATCGACGCGATTCGTAAAGGGTGCCACAGCGTGGCAGCGTTAGGTGGCTCGCTGAAATGCGGCACCAACTGCGGCTCCTGTATCCCCGAACTGAAGACGTTATTGAGTCAGCATGTGCAGATAACGGCCAATGAATTGAAAAAAGCAGGTTGAGCGCCACGGCGTAATGAGGTGTGACATGATGACAACACAATCGATATTGGCGCAGGGGCAACGGCGTCAGCCGGTACTCGGCGGCGAAATCTGGCTGGTGGGCGCAGGACCGGGCGATGCGGAACTATTGACGCTGAAGGCGCTGCGAGCCATCCAGCAGGCCGATGTGGTGGTCTACGATCGACTGGTGTCGGCGGAGATTATGGATCTGGTACCAGAGCAGGCACTGTGTATCGACGTCGGTAAAACGCGCGGCTGCCATCGTTTGTCACAGGAAAAAATCAATCAGCTGTTGGTCGAATTAGCACAGGCCGGGCAACGGGTGATTCGTCTCAAGGGCGGCGATCCGTTTATTTTTGGTCGCGGTGGCGAAGAGATGGACTATGCCCAGCAGGCAGGGATTGTCTGCCATGTTGTTCCCGGAATTACCGCCGCGACAGGCTGTGCGGCGGCTGTGGGATTACCGCTGACACACCGCGCTTGTGCACAATCGGTACGTTTCGTGACGGGGCATTCGCGTGATGGCGAACCGCAGCTAGACTGGCCGACGCTGGCGGACAGCCAGCAAACGCTAGTGTTTTATATGGGGCTGAGCCACAGCAGTCGACTGTGCCAGCGTCTGATCGAACACGGCTTGTCAGCCCAGACGCCCGTTGCGATTATCGAACGCGGCACGCAGCCAGATCAGCGGCTATTGACCGCGACGTTATCGACCTTACCCGCCTTGCTGGCACGCTATCAGCCTCAGTCGCCTAGCCTATTGGTGGTCGGTGACGTCGTCCGCTTCTGTCGTCATCCAGCGCTGCATGTCGACACGGCTCCTGCGCGGTTGACGGTAGAAAAACATGAGGCCGCCTGACGACAACGGTGTCCTGCCTACAGTCAGTGCCTCGAAATAAACCGATTTTTCTTCGAGGCGCTTTCCACTTTCTATGCTTTTTTCTGCTTTATTACCGTGTTCCCGTTACTCTCTAAGAAACATATTCGTACCTGTGATAACCGTTCAGGAGGGCATTATGTTATTGAAAGAATTTTCGTTTTTTTAAAGTGCGGCATGCGAGACGATATACCTGACCGGCATAGGTCGTACCTATATTCAGATATTCTGATTAAATGGTGTGTCACACCTCGAAAAGAAGTCTTTCACTTACTTCCTCGATGTTTCCTGACGCGTTTATTATAAATAAATGACAACGTAAAAACGCAGGCATGCTTGCCAACCTCATACCAGCAACGATCTACACAGGAAAGTTAGCGATAAAAAGTGCCATATTAAATCGATTATCATACCCACCTGCGGGAGCTCACCATGCATAAACGTCGCCAATTAACCGAAACCGATGTCACACCTGAGTCTATTTTCCATGACCGTAGGCGCGTATTAAAAGCGCTGGGGATTACCGCCGCAACACTGTCATTACCCCTCTCGGCAAAAGCCGATCTGCTGGCCTGGTTCAAAGGCAGCGATCAACCCAAAGCACCATCGGGGAAACCGTTATCTTTTATGCAACCCGCCGATTGGCGGCTCGATCTACCGCTTACACCAGAAGATAAGGTTACCGGTTACAACAACTTTTTCGAATTTGGTCTGGATAAGGCCGACCCGGCAGCCAACGCGGGAGGATTGAAAACAGAAGACTGGAAAATTCAGATTGATGGTGAGATTGCCAACCCTATCACGATGGATATTGACGATCTGATTAAACGTTTCCCGCTGGAGGAAAGAATTTACCGTTTTCGCTGCGTCGAAGCCTGGTCAATGGTTATCCCCTGGGTTGGTTTTGAGCTGGCAAAACTGATCAAGTTTGCCAACCCCACCAGCCATGCACGCTATGTTGCGTTTCAAACCCTTTACGATCCCAAACAAATGCCGGGGCAGAAAGACAGCTTTCTCGGCGGAGGGTTGAGCTATCCCTATGTGGAAGGGTTAACCATGGATGAAGCCATGCACCCGCTTTCCCTCCTCACACTTGGCGTCTATGGCAAAACGCTCCCCCCGCAGAACGGTGCGCCAATCAGATTGATTACGCCATGGAAGTACGGTTTCAAAAACATCAAATCTATCGTGAAGATCAGTTTTACCCGCGAACGCCCACCCTCCACCTGGAACCTTGCCGCACCAGATGAATACGGTTTCTATGCCAATGTAAACCCGCATGTCGACCATCCTCGCTGGTCACAGGCGACAGAGCGAGTGATCGGGTCTGGCGGCCTACTCAACGTACAGCGCCAACCAACCCAGTTGTTTAATGGCTATGCTGAACACGTTGCATCGCTATATCGAGGCCTGAATCTTCGGAACAATTTCTAAGTCACCAGTGTCGTCATTACGCCACTTTATCGAAAGCGAACGAACGATCATAAAAGGAAGGTGGGATGCGACTGACACTAAGACAGGTAAAGTGGCTCAAGTTCATCATTCATTTAGCTGCGGCGTTGCCACTGCTGTGGTTAATTTTGGCCGTAGATCAATCATGGTTAAGCGCCGATCCAGCCAAGGATATCCAGCATTTTACCGGCAGAATGGCGCTTAAATTGCTGCTCGCCACTTTGCTGATCACCCCACTGGCTCAATATGCCAAACAACCGCTACTTATCCGCAGTCGGCGTATGATTGGCCTCTGGTGTTTTGCGTGGGCCACGTTGCATCTGGTGAGCTATTCATTATTAGAGCTTGGCCTCAACCACCTGTCTTTGCTGGGAAAAGAATTACTCTCGCGCCCTTATTTAACACTTGGCATCCTCAGTTGGTTAATATTGCTGGCGCTAACGCTGACGTCATCACAGGCGGTGATGCGCAAGTTGGGATCTCACTGGCAAAAATTGCATAACTTCGTCTACCTGGTCGCCATTCTTGCACCGATACACTATCTTTGGTCAGTCAAAACACTTTCACCACAACCTATTCTGTATGCGCTGATAGCGTTAATTTTGTTGCTATTCCGTTATAAAAAATTTCGTCAATATTGGCGTCGAAAAGCCTAATAACGCTGATATTTACTATTGAAGCGGTTCGCTTTTCGCCGAACATATCGTGCTACTGTGGAAGTATCTCCGCAGATAAGACCAGTATTTAGCTGCTAATTGCTACGTTATCGTTATAATGCACGACTTCCATTTTCGGCGTCGGACAATTTGCACACGAAAGGTGACAAACGAATCGCTTCGCGCTATTTTGTGCGACACCCTTTTGGCAATCTGGGTAAATCGCAGGAGATAGCAGCATAATGGCTGAAAAGTTTCACATTTTGCTTTTGAATGGTCCTAACCTCAATCTGCTTGGGACTCGCGAGCCGGAAAAATACGGCAGTACCACGCTGGCAGAGATTGTTAGTCATTTGGAAACGCAAGCTCAGACGCTGAATGTTAATTTTTCCCATTTGCAGTCCAATGCGGAATATGTCTTGATCGATCGCATTCATCAAGCCCGAGGAAACACGGATTTTATTTTGATTAATCCGGCTGCGTTTACTCACACCAGCGTTGCGTTGCGTGATGCTTTGCTGGCTGTCGCCATTCCGTTTATCGAGATTCATCTGTCCAATGTACATGCACGCGAATCTTTCCGTCACCACTCATATCTTTCAGATGTAGCGGTAGGCGTTATTTGCGGGCTTGGGGCGGATGGTTATAACTATGCTTTACAGACTGCGGTAAAACGCTTGTCAACTTCCAATTAAACAAGAAGAGTACGGAACCACATCCATGGATATTCGTAAAATCAAAAAACTGATCGAACTGGTTGAAGAGTCCGGCATCGCCGAACTGGAAATTTCTGAAGGTGAAGAATCAGTACGTATCAGTCGTGCTCCAGCAGCGCCGAATTACCCGATGATGCAACAGGCTTATGCGCCCATGATGCAACAACCGCAGCCTGCACTGGCGAATGCGGTTGCACCGGCACCCGCAGCAGACGCCGCGCCAGCTGCCCCAGCCGCTATCAGTGGTCACATCGTTCGTTCTCCAATGGTTGGCACGTTCTACCGCACCCCAAGCCCTGACGCAAAAGCGTTTATCGAAGTGGGCCAGCAAGTCAATGTTGGCGACACACTGTGCATCGTTGAAGCGATGAAAATGATGAACCAAATCGAAGCAGACAAAGCTGGTGTGGTCAAAGCGATCCTTCTCGACAACGGTCAACCCGTTGAATTTGACGAGCCACTGGTTGTCATCGAATAACGAGGCTTACCATGCTAGATAAAATCGTCATCGCAAACCGCGGAGAGATTGCGCTGCGTATTTTGCGTGCCTGTAAAGAACTGGGCATCAAAACCGTTGCCGTTCACTCCAGTGCGGATCGCGATCTGAAACACGTATTACTGGCAGATGAGACCGTATGTATCGGCCCTGCACCGTCCACCAAAAGTTATCTGAATATCCCGGCGATCATTTCCGCTGCGGAAATCACCGGGGCCGTCGCGATTCACCCTGGCTACGGTTTCCTGTCCGAAAACGCGGATTTTGCCGAGCAGGTTGAACGTTCTGGCTTTATCTTCATCGGCCCTCGTGCAGAAACTATTCGCCTGATGGGCGACAAAGTGTCTGCCATCACCGCGATGAAAAAAGCAGGTGTTCCAACCGTACCTGGCTCTGATGGCCCGTTAGACGGTGACATGGACGCTAACCGCGCTCATGCAAAACGCATTGGCTATCCGGTCATTATTAAAGCCTCTGGCGGCGGCGGCGGTCGTGGTATGCGCGTCGTCCGTAGTGATAAAGAACTGGAACAATCCATCAATATGACCAAAGCGGAAGCCAAAGCGGCTTTCAATAACGATATGGTCTATATGGAGAAATATCTGGAAAATCCACGTCACGTGGAAATTCAGGTATTGGCTGACGGTCAGGGCCATGCCGTTTATCTGGCTGAGCGTGACTGCTCCATGCAACGTCGCCACCAGAAAGTGGTGGAAGAAGCGCCAGCACCGGGCATCACAGACGAACTGCGCCGCAATATCGGCGATCGCTGCGCCAAAGCCTGTATCGATATCAACTATCGCGGTGCGGGTACGTTCGAGTTCCTGTACGAAAACGGTGAGTTCTACTTCATTGAAATGAACACCCGTATTCAGGTGGAACATCCGGTAACAGAAATGATTACCGGCGTGGACCTGATCAAAGAACAATTACGTATCGCTGCGGGTCAACCGCTGTCCATCAAACAGGAAGACGTCGTTGTGCGTGGTCATGCGGTAGAATGCCGTATCAACGCCGAAGATCCGAACTCTTTCCTGCCGAGTCCAGGTAAAATTACGCGTTTTCATGCACCAGGCGGTTTCGGTGTACGTTGGGAATCGCATATTTACGCCGGTTATACCGTACCACCGTACTATGACTCCATGATCGGCAAGCTGATTACCTATGGCGAAACTCGTGAGATTGCGATTTCTCGTATGAAGAATGCGTTGGCTGAGCTGATTATTGACGGCATCAAGACCAACGTTGAATTGCAGATGAGAATTATGGACGACGAGAATTTCCAGAAAGGCGGAGCAAATATCCACTATCTGGAAAAGAAACTCGGTTTGCAGTAAACCTTTCCATATTTGCTCAAAAAGCCAGCGCTTGCGCTGGCTTTTTATTATTCCGGCTTCAGAAACCGATTAATACTGATAAGCAAACCCTAACCAGTAATTACGCCCTTCTTCAAAATAACCTTCCTGATAGGCATACGCTTTATCAAACAGATTATTGACCGATGCATTCACGCTAACCCCCGCGCCAATGTCATAATCAAGCCGCACGCTCGTCGTGGAAAACCCGCGGGTTTTATCATTATTATCCGTGTTATTGAATCCCCAGCTACGTGCCTCTTGCATCACGGTCACACTGAGTGACTCGACCGGCTTAACGGTCGCCCAGGCAAACACCTTATGCTTGGGTAAATCGACGATGTTGCCAATTTCCCGGCGCTTAGCATCGCTGTGGATCAAACCATAATTCACCCCAACGGATAACCACTCATCAATAGCGCCGTGGATACCCAAATCTAAACCGTAATAATCCACACGACCGCTGTTACGGTTTTGGATCAGACTTGGCGTAATATTATGTGCCAGAATCGCATCCGATACCCGGTTATAATACACGCTGGTATCGTATCCCCAGTCTTTGGTAAAACCGCCGCGATAATTCAACTCAACGTTCTGCGCACGTTCAGGTTTCAAATCCGGATTGACCAGTGCCGTCTGATTTTTAGCCGGTTTTGATGTCGTATAACGTTCTTTCAGCGTAGGGAATCGGCTACGTTCTGACAGTGAAAATCGCAGTTCATCTTGATTATCAAAGCGGTACTTCGCCATCATTTGCCAATTGAATGCATGCGGATTATTTTGCTCATAGGTGGTTAGCGAACCATTTTTCTCATGCTTCATGCCCTGCTTGCTATCGCGCCAGTCGTAGCTCGTCCCAAACACCATGTCCAGTTTGTCAAAGACGTTCCATTGATATTCACTCGCCATTGACCAGGTACGATCCTTATAGCGGTCATAGGGTGCATCTTTTGCGCCTTTCTCACGATGCACATCATCTTTCCAATGCACGGCAAACGACAGTAAATCCACATCGCGCATATCGATGCCCAATTGCAGCCCTGCGCCGTTACTGAAATCCGCATAATGGCTATAGTTGCCGTTCTTAGCATTGAAATCCGCCAGCGTTTTGTACATCAGCAACGTATTTTCAAATTCATCATGATAGAGCCGACTTTTCAGTGTGACCCTATCGGTAAGTTGCGTCGTTCCTTGATAGTAGTAGCTTTCTTTGTTGTATTCAGGCCATTGCCAATAGCGTGCCGACTGACCGCTGTTGCCCGCATAAGGTGGTGTATTTTTTTCACCATCCTGATTGATGTAGGTGAAGACATACTCATCAGACTCTCGCGGCGTAAAGCCGATTTTTACCATACCGCGCTTATCATCATGACCAGAATTCGTCCGTTTGCCTTCACGGCCCGCTGTCGGACTATCGATACCATGAGGTAACCCGGTAAAACGCTGTTTTTGCCGACTGCCACTGACCTGGAAAAAACCTAAATCATTTTTTCCACCCAGAGACGTATCCATGTTGTAAGCGTTGTCACGGCCTCGTGACCAACCCTGGTTCATTCGAATACTCGCTTCCAACTCTTTCTTCGGTCTTAACGTCGTGAGGTTAATTGATCCTCCCATCTGATTTGGACCTTGCAGCAGTGAGGTATACCCTTTGGAAACTTCCACTGCGGCCAGATCGGATGATTGAAAACGACCGAGATCCAAATTACCGTCATAAGGTACATAAATGGGAACACCGTCAAGGAATACCGGAACCTGCCGGCTATCAAAACCACGGACTTTTACCTGCTGCTCACTACGTCCGCCAGACTTCTGCAACGTCACGCCCGGCACCATATTCAGCGTTTCCGCCACGTTATAACGATTCAATTTATTGATTTGCTCCTGATTCACGACATCGTGAGTCGCAGCAACCGGGCTACTCCAGACCGTCATGACATCCGAGCCCCGATTTTCCGCTACGACCGGTTCAGAAGCCGACGCGCCAGAAGCCAGAGGTAATACCCCAATAGACAGCATCCAACTTAGTTTTTTTATTTGCATCACAATTTCCCTTAAGTCACATCGTTATATTTTTATTTACATATCGATAGCAATAACGTCTCCTCGAACACCATCGTCCGAAAAAGATACGTTACGGTTTAGGCGTCAGAACGACGCGAATATCCGCCGATGGCGCATGATATGGAGCAGAAGTTACCAGTAGCGTGACGCCTGTTTCGGCATAGCGTTGAATAGACTGGAGATTGATACCGCCTGCTGCCGACACAGTGCACCCTGGAGCGCACTGCGTTGCATAAGCTAGCGTTGACGTAATTTGTTCCGGCGTAAATTTATCGAGTTGCAGAATATCCGGTTGCGCGGCTAATGCCATTCTCGCTTCATCGGGATTGTCCACTTCGACAATAATCGCTTTCTCTGGCGCGGCATCACGCAAGCGGGCAACATGCGCCACCCAGTCTTCAGGATTTGCTAAAAAACGACGATGATTGGTAAATAGCAGAATAGTTTCCGCACAGCCTAAACGATGCACAATTCCACCTGCCGCGACAACTGACAACGTTGAAAGCAGTTTTGTCCCAGGGATAGATTTTCGCGTACACGCGATCTGCCCCGATGGAACATAGCGGGTATATATTTTTCGCATCTGGTAAAGGTACTCACTCACACCACAGCACCATTCCAGAACATTTTGTGTGACTTTCCATCCCTGATGTAACGCGGCTGCATCTCCCTCAGCAGATAATATCGCCGCACCAGGTTGCACATATTCTCCGTCTTCAAGCCGATAGGTAATCTGCAAGCCCAGCTTTTTTAACAAGCATTCCGCTACGGGTAGCCCGCTGATACACCCTCCCTGGCGGTGGAAAAACGTGATATCTCCTGAGATTTTTTCAATGCCCAATGCCCGGGTCGTTAAATCGCCGTATTGAATATCTTCCAGCAAAAGCTGGTCAAGAAAAGCATCCGGAATGTAAATCATTGGGTACGCTCCGGCAAAGTGACAGTATCCCAGTACACAAATGCCCAATCCCGGGTCGGTGAAACAAGCGGTAAATCTCCATGTTGATGCCGATGGTAATACGCTTTCAGCCGCCGCATTTCATCCTCGCTTAATCCCCCCAACGACCAAGCGACACCTTCAGCAAAGCGTTCGAACGTTTCAATATTCCCCTGACAATTTGGTCCACGAATATAGTCCACTTTGGCGTGGATCCCCATTTGGTAGAGAATATTCACAGCATAGATGTAAGTCGGCAACGACGCGGAAGTTCTTCCGATAGCCGACAGGATACGAGAGTCAACAAAAGTCGGAGAGACGGTGTGTGTGGTATATACCCGCAAGCGAGCTTTCTGATTCAGCTTATAGAGCGCCTGCTCCAGATCCATAACCAGCGTGGAGCGCGATGCAACGGCAATATCACAATCGGGTAAACGGCTCCAGTCATCTTCCCAGGCACAATGGCTAAACGCCGCGTTAGTGACGCCCATAGCGTTGGCCCGACGCCGCGCCACATCCAGCATCCCTTCGCTATAATCGATGCCATAAACCTGTTCAAAACGAGAAGCCACATTCAGACACACCGAACCAGGCCCACAGCCGACATCCAGTAATGTCTGCGCACCAGAAAAGTTCATTTTGGCAATGAACTGTTCCAGATACGGATCGTGCGGCGCCGCACAGTTAATGGCCATTTTCTCGGCACGTTTATCCCAATGTTCTGGCGCTTTGGCCGTTCTCGCCGCACGTGCCAAATGTGACTGATACAACTCGGAAAAATCAATTTCATCAATAATCATACGGCCCTCTGGTATCCATTCAGTCATGCCCAACACCGCCAGGTGTCAGCACCGGAAATGTGCATGAATATCCGTTTCATCCACGCCATAAAGCGTGGCTAATCGTTCCGGTGACAGCATGTCATCCGGTTCTCCTTGTTCCGCCCCTGCGGCAGGATGCAGCAGCACGACGCTGTCAGCCACCGCCATGGCATGCTGGGGATGATGCGTTGACATCAACACCGCCATGCCCAACGATTTCAGCCGTTTAATATGCGCCAATAATTTGATTTGATTACCAAAATCAAGACTCGCCGCCGGTTCATCCATCACAAGGAGTATCGGCTGCTGAACCAGCGCCCGGGCAATCAGCACCAGTTGCCGCTCCCCTCCGCTCAGCGTGGCGTATAAACGTTGGCTAAGGGATAAAATGCCAAGCTGCGACAGGGCATTTTCCGCTCGTACCACTTCCTGCTTCCCCGGTACGGAAAACAGTGACAGTCGAGCGTGACTCCCCATTAGCACCATATCCAACACGCGGAATGAAAAAGGAGAATGATGGGCTTGAGGAACATACGCCACAATACGGGCCAACGCTTCGGCGGACCAATGCGCTAACGGTTTCCCCGCCACCCATATTTGCCCTGCAAGCGGTGGGATCAGCCCCAGTAATGTCCGCATTAACGTGGTTTTCCCGCTGCCATTCGCCCCCAATAAGCAGGTAATCTGGCCGGGTAAGAGTGATAGTGAGACCTGACGATTCACGACGTTTACGCCATATCCCACATCAACCGATCGAAGTGTGGCGACAGCGGCAGTCATACCTTCTCTCCGCGCAATAACAGCATCAGAAAGAACGGCGCACCAATAGCCGAGGTTAAGATCCCCAATGGCAACTCAATCGACGCTAAAGTTCGTGCTAACGTATCGGTTAACAGTAGCAGTAATGCTCCAGCCGCCGCAGATACGGGCAACAACCGATTGAAATTATCCCCCACAATTAAACGGCAAATATGCGGTACCACCAGCCCAACCCAACCGATAATACCGGCAATCGAAACCGCACTTGCGGTGATCAACGTTGCGGCCAGAATAAACAACAGCCGGGTACGGGGAATATTGAGTCCAAGTGTACGCGCTTCATCATCGGGCAAACTAAGCAGGTTCATGCGCCATCGCAGAAGCATCAAAGGCACTAAACCGATCAGTATCAATACGGCGGCCCCTTTCAGATCATGGGAAGTGATGGCAGAAAGCCCACCGAGCAGCCAGAAAGTGATTGAGGGTAATTGTGTATAAGGATCGGCAAGGATCTTGATCAATGAGATCGCCGCGCCACCCAGCGAACCCAGCGCTAATCCGACCAAAACCAATGAAAAAACAGGATCATGTCGCCTGGCCATTCTCGCAATCACACACACTAATGCGACCGTACCCAAACCGCCAGCGAATGCCAGTAACTGGATAAAAAGAATCGGCAACCCAAGGAAAATACCAACCGTGGCACCGACACCGGCACCGGAAGACACGCCAAGAATATCAGGAGAAACCAGTGGATTACGGAACATCCCCTGATAGGCCGCTCCTGCTACGGCCAGCCCGGAACCAATCAACAGTGAGGCGACAAGACGCGGCAAGCGGATATGCCAAAAAACCGTCGCCTTACGGGGATCCGGGGGTGAATCGTTCCACGGGGAAGACACTATTTGGATCACTTCGCGTAGCGAAAGAGCATAATGCCCCACCAACAAAGCCAGCAACATGCCGCTGGTAAGCAACACGCTAAACAGCAGAATCACGTGACGCGTACTCATGAATGCCCCAGCACTTGCTCAAGCTGTGCGTCATTCAGTTCGGAATGGTAAAACAGACTGAAATATTGGCGGACATCATCAGCAATAGACTGTCCACGCTGTACATCAAAATGGCTTTGTAAGCGGCACAACCCCAGTAATCGATTCACGCCCGGCGGCGCATCAAGCCAGCCAAATGGTATGCCGGACATCAGGATCACCCGCTGCTGCGTAACGGCCTGAACCTCACGCCACAATTCGGAATGGAGAATGTGCTGATAGCTCTGAATATCCTGAGTAATAATCACTTCAGGGTTCCAGCTTAAAATTTGCTCCATGGACACCTGTGTCAGCGTATTCAATTCCCCAGCAGTGGCAACATTTTCGAACCCCAGCAATTCCACCGCTTCCGTATGAATTGAACCACTTAACCCAGTTTCCAACCCCATCGCGCCACGAGCAAAATAGAAACGCTGCTTTTCAGAATGGCTATCACTTCGATAATCGGCCGCCCGTTGCAAAATACGCTCAGCAAGCAATGCCTGTCGTTCCGCGCGTTCTGATACACCAAGTAACTGCCCCACCTGCCGGAGTTGAGAAGGCGTGTCCTGAAGTCCGCCATCTACGAGTACATAAGGAATACCCGTTTGATCTGCCACACGTTTTGCTAATGAGCGGTAAGTTTCATCCACGTTACCGCAGTCAATGATGATATCGGGATTCAGTGAGAGCAACGTTTCCAATGGCAGTGTGCTACCACGCCCTGACAAACGCCCCAGACGCGGCAATTTACGTAATGTGTCGGAAAACAACGCCCCCGAATTGCCCGATAAATCAAAAGATGACAGCCCCAATAATTTTTCAGGAGCGAGAGCCAATAGCAATATATCCGCAGGCGGCCCGGCACTGATAACACGATGGATATCATGAGGCTCGGGAATCTGACCGAAGCGTCCGACAATCCGATTAACGACCTGCGCAAAAACAGACGGAAGAAAGGACAAGGTTGAAAAAACGGCCAAATACGACAGAAACTGCCGCCGATTGATTCCCATAATGTCACCAGAGCTGAATGATAATCGTTATATACATTTATATATTTCGACATAAATTATCCACGCTGCGCAATAACGGTCAACCACCAACATCACGTTTTTCAATGATAACGGTGCATTATTATAGAATGAAATGAATAGCGATTTCCTGACGAAATACTACCAAAGCATTATTCTTTCATGTGAGGAATGGTTTATAAAAACAAAATGTTAGCCAAATGAAAATAGAAAACCTGATAAATAATATAATTAAAAAATAGCTTTATTAACGCTCCAATATATTATTTTTGAAGGTCGAAATTGATACCATCACTAATTGATACCAGTACCCATTTGGTATTAATGAATGGCATCCTATGTCGAGACAAATTTTTTACATCTCATTTAAAAAAGGCTTTCGTTTTGAACAACAGAAGGGCTACCACGATCTACCACTCACTAGCATGAGTAATAACAGGCGCGCTGCTGAGACAGACTTTTGGCCCACAGGCGTAATTATTACTAGGCAATTGGCTCACATGCCGTAAAATTCCCGTTTTTGTCATCTCGACATGTTCGTTATACCAATACTCATGCTCCGATTTGCGATGGAGAGAAAAATGGATACACGTTTTATTCAGGCACATAAAGAAGCACGCTGGGCCTTCTTTCTGACGCTGGCTTACCTGCTCGCGTGGGCTTTGGCTGCATATCTGCCTGATAGCGCACAAGGCATTACCGGTCTTCCCCACTGGTTTGAAATGGCATGTCTACTGCTACCGCTTGCTTTTACCTTACTGTGTTGGTTGATGGTGAGTTTTATTTTCCGGGACATCTCTCTGGAGCATGACGATGCAAAATGAAGTACTTTTGCCACTACTAGGCTACCTCCTGCTGGTTTTTGGTCTCTCCGTCTATGCATATCGTCGTCGCCAGGCCGGAAACTTCCTTAACGAGTATTTTCTCGGTGGTCGCTCAATGGGCGGTTTCGTGTTGGCGATGACGTTGATCGGTACTTATGTCAGTGCGAGTTCATTTATTGGCGGACCAGGTGCCGCGTATAAATATGGACTCGGCTGGGTGCTGCTTTCGATGATTCAGTTACCAACCATGCTGCTGTCACTCGGCATTCTGGGGAAAAAGTTCGCCATTCTCGCCAGGCGCTACAACGCCATCACGCTGAATGACATGCTGTATGCCCGCTATGGTAGTCATCTGCTGGTGTGGTTTGCCAGTTTTAGCCTGCTGGTGGCCTTCATCGGCGCCATGGCGGTACAGTTCATTGGCGGCGCTCGTCTACTGGAAACAGCAGCCAATATACCTTATGACATTGGTCTGCTGATTTTTGGCGTCACCATTGCGCTATACACCGCGTTTGGCGGCTTCCGCGCCAGTGTATTGAACGACGCCATGCAAGGCATCGTTATGCTACTGGGAACGGTGATATTGCTTGTCGGTGTGATCCACGCGGCTGGAGGTTTGCACAGCGCCGTGGATAAGTTGCAGCAAATCAACCCCGAACTGGTCACACCTCAAGGTAGCGATCAAATCTTATCCATGCCGTTCATGGCATCCTTCTGGGTATTGGTTTGCTTCGGCGTGATCGGTCTGCCCAATACCGCCGTGCGTTGCATCTCTTACCGTGACAGCAAAGCACTCCATCGGGGGATTATCATCGGCACAATTGTCATCGGTATCCTGATGCTCGGCATGCATCTGGCCGGTGCTCTGGGCCGCGCCGTTATGCCAAATCTGACCATTCCCGATCAGGTATTACCCGCGCTGATGGTTACCGTGCTACCGCCTCTCGCCGCTGGCATCTTTCTCGCGGCGCCCATGGCCGCTATCATGTCCAATATCAATGCGCATCTGCTACAGGCTTCAGCCACCATAATCAAAGACCTTTATCTTAGTTTGCGGCCACAGCAGATACATAACGAGCGTCGGATTAAACGCCTTTCCAGCATGACGACACTGGTATTGGGATTATTGGTGCTGATTGCATCCTGGCGGCCGCCAGAAATGATTATCTGGCTCAATCTTCTGGCATTTGGTGGACTGGAGGCGGTGTTCCTGTGGCCGCTGGTTCTGGGACTCTATTGGGAAAAAGCGAATGCCGCAGGCGCACTGAGCGCCATGTTTAGCGGGGCGATTTGCTACACCTTGCTCGCCAGTTTCAGTATTCAACTGGCCGGTTTTCATCCCATTGTGCCATCGCTGTTGCTCAGCCTAATGGCGTTTATTATCGGTAATCGGTTTGGTCACCAAGCACCTCAACCGATTTCTGCTCCAACTTCATTTTAAATGTAATAGAGACTGCTATGCCGTGGATTCAACTGAAAATTAATACGTCTGGTCGCCATGCTGAACAACTGGGTGACGCGCTGGTAGAGAGCGGTGCGGTATCCGTTACGTTTCAGGACACACATGATACTCCGGTCTTCGAGCCGCTCCCCGGAGAAACACGTCTGTGGGGAGATACCGACACCATTGGTTTATATGATGCGGAAACCGATATGGCTGAGGTCATTGCCATCCTGGAACAGGAGCCTCTGCTGGGGATCGGTTTTAAACACAAAATCGAGCAACTGGAAGATAAAGACTGGGAACGTGAGTGGATGGATAACTTCCATCCGATGCAGTTTGGCAAACGCCTGTGGATTTGCCCAAGCTGGCGTGACATTCCTGACCCAGAGGCTGTTAATGTCATGCTCGATCCAGGTCTGGCCTTTGGCACTGGCACACACCCGACAACGGCGCTCTGCCTCCAATGGCTGGATAGCTTAGACCTTGCAGGGAAAACCCTTATCGATTTCGGTTGTGGCTCTGGCATTCTGGCGATCGCAGCCCTTAAGCTGGGTGCGGCACGGGCGATTGGCATTGATATAGACCCACAAGCCATTCAGGCGAGTCGCGATAATGCGCAACGCAATAACGTCTCGGACCGTCTTGAGCTCTACCTCCCCAAAGACCAGCCTGCAGAGCTATCGGCTGACGTTGTGGTAGCCAACATACTGGCGGGACCTCTGCGTGAACTGGCACCGCTCATTAGCGATCTGCCTAAGTCCGGTGGTTATCTCGGTCTGTCTGGCGTTCTGGCGACGCAGGCCGAAGGCGTGACAGAAGCCTATCAAGAGAAGTTTATCCTTGATCCGGTCGCTGAGCGGGAAGAATGGTGCCGCATTACAGGCCAACGTAAATAGCCCCACTCAAGAATCAACCCTAGAAGAACCGCCGTATGAAATGGCTACGGCGGTTTTTCCTTTCCTCATCAGTTGGCATACAGACTGGCTCATGCATCCCCTCCAACGTATTACTCTGACAAATGCGATAAGCTGGGGGGAATTTCAGCAGAAATTCAGATTACGCATAGATAAAATTCTGTTACCGAAAGAATATTTTTTTGCGCTAAAAATAAACATTAACGCTCAACCCATTGTAATATATATATAATATCCACATTCAAGTTCACAAACTGCATTTTCATTGATCGATAGCGGTAAATTGGTCAAAGTTTGTCCTTTCATCTGACGTAAAAAATGCGTAATATACGCGCCCTTGCAGACACAGTATGGTCACTCTTTGTCTATGCATATTGGACAATTTCAGCTTACCAATCGCCTGATAGCAGCCCCGATGGCTGGTATTAGCGATCGCCCATTCAGAGCACTCTGTCATGCGATGGGCGCTGGGATGACCGTATCTGAAATGCTCTCGTCCAATCCGGAAGTGTGGCGTTCAGACAAGTCGCGTTTGCGTATGGTACATAGCGATGAACCTGGAATCAGAGCCGTGCAAATTGCCGGTTGTGACCCAGATGAGATGGCCGCGGCAGCCAGAATCAATATGGATTTCGGCGCGCAGATCATCGACATCAATATGGGCTGTCCAGCAAAGAAGGTGAACCGCAAGATGGCAGGTTCTGCATTATTGCAGTATCCGGATTTGGTGAAACAAATCCTCTCTGCGGTAGTGAAATCGGTAGACGTACCGGTAACACTCAAGATCCGTACCGGCTGGGCACCAGAGCATCGTAACTGTGTAGAGATTGCCAAACTGGCTGAAGACTGTGGTATTCAAGCCTTAACCGTTCACGGGCGCACTCGTGCGTGCTTGTTCAATGGTTCAGCGGAATACGACAGCATTCGGGCAGTTAAGCAGGCCGTTTCCATTCCTGTTATTGCGAATGGCGACATTACAGACCCGCATAAAGCCAGAGCGGTTCTTGATTACACCGGGGCTGACGCCCTGATGATAGGACGGGCCGCTCAGGGAAGACCCTGGATCTTTCGGGAAATCCAGCATTATCTGGACACAGGGGAGTTGCTGGCACCAATGCCTTTGGCAGAGGTCAAGCGCTTGTTGATCGAGCATATACGGGAATTGCACGACTTTTATGGTCCAGGCAAGGGATTTCGTATTGCTCGTAAGCACGTATCCTGGTATCTCCAGGAACACGCTCCAAACGACCAGTTTAGGCGCACATTCAACGCCATTGAGGATGCCAGCGAGCAGCTGGAGGCGTTGAAGGCATATTTTGAAAATCTTGCGTAAACAGAAAAAGAGCTGACAGAACTATGTTCGAACAACGCGTGAATTCTGACGTACTGACCGTTTCCACCGTAAACTCTCAGGCTCAGGTAACCCAAAAACCCCTGCGCGACTCGGTTAAACAGGCACTGAAGAACTATTTTGCTCAATTGAACGGTCAGGATGTAAGTGACCTGTATGAGCTGGTATTGGCTGAAGTTGAACAGCCACTGTTGGACATGGTGATGCAATACACCCGCGGTAACCAAACCCGCGCCGCCCTGATGATGGGCATCAACCGCGGTACTCTGCGTAAGAAATTGAAAAAATACGGCATGAACTGATTTGCGTTCATATCAGATCGTTTTAAAAATCGCTTATTAGTCTTAATAAGCGATTTTTTTATGTCCGTTTTATACGGGCGGTTATAAACAGAATGCCATAACAAGAATTACAGAATTCATGGCTTAATCGTATTTGACAATCGCCAACCTTGTATTCGCACTCAGTTCTCTAAACTCAACAGACCCTATATTTTTCGGTAATGTGTTAATCAGCGACCAATCCGTGATTGACTGGATATGCGTCTTTCCTTGTTGATAACAACTTGCTGTCACCATATTTGAGATTGATGATGTTTCAATCTCACACACTGGTGCGACAATCGCTCCAACAAAATGAATGGTGCCAGAAGAAGAAAAAGCACAGGGAACAACACCCATAGTGCCAGCAACGATTAGGAATTTCTTAAGAAGACTTATCATAATTATATTCTCTATTTACCTGGTGTTTTTTTATAAACGGCAAATAGTGAAAAAACTTTATATCTTTTCCTTTTCAATTTCGCAACATTCATAAAGAAAAAATATACTTTAAAATCATATTGATAGTAATTTCTATTGATCCGTTCAGATACGGGTAACTTATTTTTAACAATATGTTTTATAAATGCTTTTATAAATTATTATCTGATTTAATCATAACTATTTTTTATGATGCATTTATCACTTCATACCGACTCAATCCATTGATTAAGCACACTTTTCACCATTAGTGTTTTATCACACTAACGCTATATTCATTTCCGTTCTAAACCATCAGTTATTGTGATTTATAACCACAATGCTTACACCGTAAATTATTTAGTACCGATAATGATATCGATACACATCACAATGCAGGTATTCATTCATGAAGAAAATCAGCTTTGCTTTACTGGCCAGTACCTTATTCGCCTCAATTGCGTTTGCTCAGGCACAAGACGATCTCAGTGTAATCAAATCTTCCGGGGTCATTAAAATTGGGACCGAAGGTACCTATGCACCTTATACTTATCACGATAAATCAGGCGAACTCGTTGGTTTCGATGTAGAAATCGGACGTGCCATCGCGGAAAAACTAGGAGTCAAAGCACAGTTTATTGAAGGTCGTTGGGATGGACTCATTGCTGGTCTAGATGCCAAACGCTATGACGCCGTGATTAACCAAGTTGGCGTGACCAAAGAGCGTCAGGCTAAATATGACTTCTCAAAGCCCTATATTGCATCAAAAGCAGTGTTAATCACACGGCGTGACAATACCTCCATCAAGGATTTCAGCGATCTAAAAGGCAAAAAATCAGCTCAAAGCTTAACCAGTAATTTTGCCCAACTAGCTACCAGTCACGGTGCAGAAATTGTGCCTACGGATGGTTTTAACCAATCACTGGATTTGGTACTCAGCGGACGGGCTGAAGCCACACTGAACGATAATCTATCGTTTCTGGATTTCAAAAAACACAAACCAGACGCTAATGTGAAGGTCACCGCCACTTCACAGGAAGGTGAACCTTCCGCAATACTGATCCGCAAAAATCAGGCATCACTGACTGAAGCGCTAAATAAAGCGCTCGACGACATTAAAGCGGATGGCACTTATAAAACAATATCGGTGCGATATTTTGGTCAGGATGTATCTCAATAATCACACTATTATCGGAGTTATTTTTTCATGCCACCTTGGCTACAACTTATGGCAGACTCCTTTTGGAGTCTGCTGTCTGCGGGACTAAAATTCACCGTCCCTCTCGCCATTCTTGCTTTTATCTTTGGGTTAACCGCTGGTGTGATCGTGGCATTAGTCCGTCTCTATGGCCCAAAACCGCTAAAATGGTTTGGTGATTTCTACGTTTGGGTCATCCGAGGAACACCACTTCTGGTACAACTCTTCCTCATATTTTATGGACTTCCCAGTGCGGGTATCACACTCGATGCATTCCCCGCTGCATTAATCGGTTTTACTATCAGCGTCGGTGCCTACAGCTCTGAAATTGTCCGAGGAGCCATCCTATCCGTCCCTAAGGGACAGTGGAGCGCGGCCTACTCGCTTGGTATGAACGGCACACAAACCATTCGCTGGGTTATCTTCCCACAATCTGTTTTTGTATCACTACCACCGCTGTCTAATACCTTTATTTCATTGATTAAAGATACATCATTAGCAGCCGTCATTACCGTTCCAGAAATGTTTTTGTCCGCACAACGAATTGTTTCTGTTACCTACGAGCCCCTGCTCCTCTACGTTGAAGCCGCACTCATCTACTTAATGTTCAGCACCGTGCTCAGTACCTTACAGGTAAAACTGGAAAGGTATTACCAACGCCATATTCCGCACTAACCGGACTAAAACCCCCAACGCAAAAAAGCCTCATGTTTTCACATGAGGCTTCTTCACTTATTTGATGCCTGGCAGTTCCCTACTCTCACAT
>NZ_JBJYIN010000071.1:0-232 GCF_046237015.1 Pectobacterium hainanensis | reverse complement strand
GGCAAGAGGAGGCGTGGCCGACTGGTTTGGCGGGCGCTGCATCTTGCTGTAGTTCTTGATGCTGGTGGGGGCAGTGGGAAGGTAAGGGAGCGAGACGAGGTAACAGCAGGTCATGGTTCCCGATCTTCCTTTGCCGGCTTTGCAGTGAATGACGGCGGTGGCGTCCGGATCCGACTCGAGATACTCGGTGATATCTGCGACAAAGAGCGGGATCAAACTGAGGGGCGGCACA
>NZ_JBJYIN010000070.1:0-233 GCF_046237015.1 Pectobacterium hainanensis | reverse complement strand
GTACTTAATAAAGTATGTCGTAATTTTTTTAGCATAATTTTTCACCTTTAAATTATTAGATAAGCTTAATCTTATTTTCCTCATTTTGACCACTTTCTTATCACTTATAAAAAATAAACTCTCTAATAATTAATAACGATTTATCTATCTTACAGAAATTTTCTTAAGTAAGTATAAGACAAGTTACGTATCTTAAGTAAAAAAAAACTGATGCTAAAAGCATCAGTTTTTAA
>NZ_JBJYIN010000069.1:0-239 GCF_046237015.1 Pectobacterium hainanensis | reverse complement strand
ACATGAAGGCATGACTTTCGCAATTGCATTCTCTGCTGTATTCGTAGCAGGTATGATTTTAATTTTGCTATCATTTACATCTTTCCGTACAAAATTAATGGAAGCAATTCCTGAAAACTTAAAACATGCAATTACTGCTGGTATCGGGCTATTTATCGCCTTTATCGGTTTACGTTTAACAGGTATCGTTACAAAAAATGATGCAAACTTAGTTGGACTTGGTGATCTTCACTCTGCTC
>NZ_JBJYIN010000068.1:0-239 GCF_046237015.1 Pectobacterium hainanensis | reverse complement strand
CAGGAGATGTCGGTTTGCAGCGGGGGATAGGTGGATTTTGTATTAAAAGTGGAAGGCCAGAAAGGTGTGCCATAGACCAGATCCATGAGAAACATCTCCTTTGTAATTAACGTTTGTATACTTTTGGGCGACCGGGTTAACAATAATTGCGCATAGACTTTATGCCGAGGAGGTCAACGAAACATGCAGAATCAATCCATGCAAGCGCTGAGTCCGAAAGAGTTGAGTTATATCGCGGA
>NZ_JBJYIN010000067.1:0-240 GCF_046237015.1 Pectobacterium hainanensis | reverse complement strand
AATCGGCAGCCACCTTTCTGTCACCCAAGCTTGACTCGATCCATCCTTTCGAGTCGAGCACGGCACAGCAAAGCACAGCACAGCCCGAAAGATGAGAAGGTTCGAGTCCACTATAGGCCGCCTCGTTCGGGTGGAAAAGGGGTGAGGGGGGCATACAACGCAAGAGTCCCGTGTACGGCCAGTCCAGCAAGCCAAGCAGCTTCCGTGCGACGGTTTTCTGGGCTTGCAGTTGCGGCTTGA
>NZ_JBJYIN010000066.1:0-242 GCF_046237015.1 Pectobacterium hainanensis | reverse complement strand
GAGCCCAGGGTGGATCCGCGCGACGATCTCGTAGGTGATCGTGCCGCACCAGGATGCCAGCTGCTCGGCGGTCACCCTCTCGTCCCCCTGTCTCCCGAGGAGGACCACCTCGTCCATCAGCGCGGCGTCCGGGACGTCGGAGACGTCGACCATCGTCATGTTCATGCAGACGCGGCCGCGGACCGGCGCGCGGCGACCGCGGACGAGGACGTGGGCGTGGCCGGAGAGGCCCCGGTCGTACC
>NZ_JBJYIN010000065.1:0-244 GCF_046237015.1 Pectobacterium hainanensis | reverse complement strand
CATCATAAATCGGAAACAGCGGTACAACGCGCGCACGGCACACTTTCATCAAACGACCAATCGCGGGCAACGTCGCTTTATAGGTGGCAAAGAAATCCACAAATTCGCTGTGCTCTGGGCCATGATCCTGATCGGGTAAATAATATCCCCAGTACCCCTGACGTACCGACTGGATGAATGGTTTAATACCGTCATTTCTCGCATGCAGACGATCGCCAAAGCGACGACGCACCGTGTTCCAGAC